>JAQBVK010000057.1 GCA_027623585.1 Planctomycetota bacterium | reverse complement strand
CGGATCGCGAGCAGGAGATGATGGCGGCTGCCAAGGCCGAGTCCGCGCGTGAGCGCGAGCGCGCGCGCGGCGAGATCGAGCAAGCCGTGCGCGGAGCGCGCGAGCAGCTCCGGCGCGACGCCGTGAACCTCGCGGTCGAGGTGGCCGAGAAGGTGATCGGCCGCGAGTTCTCCGCCACCGACCAGAAGCGTCTGATTTCCGACTTCGAGAAGTCGGCTTCCAAGAATTAGTTCATCCATGGCCTCCGCCCGCCGCGCTGGAACCGTCGCTCGCCGCTACGCGCGGGCGCTGTTCGCCGCCGCGCGCGACGCCAACTCGCTCGATGCCGTGCGCGCCGACTGCAGCCTGTTGAGCGCCGTGCTCGTCGATGAAGAGGCCAGAGCGATGCTCATCGATCCGCGTTTCGACGCGCGCGCCAAGCGCACGCTGCTCGAGAAGGCCTTCGGCGAGCTGCTGCATCCGCTGACGCTCTCGCTGTTCGGCGTGCTCGAGCGCCGCCGCCGCGTCTCCTTGCTCACCGAAATCCCGCTCGCCTTCGGCGAACTCGATGACGCCCACGCCGGACGCGTCCGCGGTGACATCGAAACCGCGCATCCGCTCGAGGACGCCGCCCGCGCGAGCCTCGAGGCCGCGTTGTCGGCTCGCACCGGTCACACGGTGCTTCTCACGGCGCACACCGATCCGGCTCTGCTGGGCGGCGCACGCGTGACTTTTGGCGGCATCCGTTTGGACGCCAGCGTCCGCGGCGCGCTCGACGCGCTGCAACGCCGCCTGCTCGAAGTCGAACTCCGCTAGAGACTGTCCCCGAATCGCATCACGCTCCATGGAACTGCAAGCATCCGAAGTCGCCTCCGTCCTGAAGAAGGAGATCGAGGGATTCCAGGCCGGCGCCAGCACTGAACGCATTGGCACCGTGATCCAAGTCGGTGACGGCGTCGCGCGCGTCTACGGCCTCGACGCGTGCATGATGTCCGAGCTGGTCGAGTTCCAGGGCGGGGTCATGGGCATGGCGCTGAACCTCGAGGAAGACAACGTCGGCTGCGTGCTGCTCGGCGACTCCGCGAGCGTGAAGGAAGGCGACATCGCGACGAGCACCGGCCGCATCATCTCGGTGCCAACCGGCGTCGGACTGCTCGGCCGTGTGGTCAACGCGCTCGGCGTGCCGGTCGACGGCAAGGGCCCGGTGGCGTGCACCGACGCGGATCTGCGCCCGATCGAGCAAGAGGCGCCTTCGGTGGTGGAGCGCAAGCCGGTGGGTGAGCCGATGATGACCGGCATCAAGGCGATCGACGCGATGATTCCCGTCGGCCGCGGTCAACGCGAGTTGATGATCGGCGACCGCCAAACCGGCAAGACCGCAATCGCGATCGACGCGATCATCAACCAGAAAGGCACCGGCGGCGCCGACCCGAGCAACCCGGAGCAGGTGATCTGCGTCTACGTGGCGATCGGACAGAAGCAGTCCACGGTGGTGGAAGTCGTGCGCAAGCTCGAAGAGCACGGCGCGATGGGCTACACCATCGTCGTCAACGCTTCGGCGGCGGACGAGGCCGCGATGCAGTTCATCGCGCCCTACGCAGGCACCGCGATGGCCGAACGCTTCCGCGACGCCGGCCGCCACGTGTTGGTGATCTACGACGACTTGACCAAGCAGGCCTATGCCTATCGTCAGGTCGGTCTGCTGCTGCGCCGTCCCCCGGGCCGTGAGGCGTATCCCGGAGACGTCTTCAACCTGCACAGCCGCTTGCTGGAGCGCTCGGCGAAGCTCGCCGACAACGCCCACGAGATCACGCCCACCAAATACTCGGCAGGAGGCGGTTCGATCACTTCGCTGCCCTTCATCGAGACCCAGGAAGGCGACGTCTCGGCCTACATTCCGACCAACGTGATCTCGATCACGGACGGTCAGATCTTCCTCGAGGCCAACCTGTTCTACGCGGGCGTGCGCCCGGCGGTGAACGTCGGCATCTCGGTGTCACGCGTGGGCGGCTCAGCGCAGACTCCCGCGATGAAGAAGGTCGCCGGCGGCTTGCGCATCAATTTGGCGCAGTACCGCGAGCTTGAAGCCTTCGCGCAGTTCGGCTCCGACCTCGACAAGGCGACCCAAGACACTCTCAATCGCGGGGCGCGATTGGTGGAGTTGCTGAAGCAGGGCCAGTACGAGCCGCTACGCAACGCCGAACAGATCGTGCAGATCTTCGCCGGCACCAGCGGACTGCTCGACGACGTCGCCGTTCCGAAGATTCGCGATTTCGCCTCAGGATTCGGCGACTACATGCGCGCCGAGCACGGCCCGCTGATGGAAGAACTCGACGGTTGGAAGACCAAATGGACGGATGAGACGGCAGCCGCCGTTTCGGCCGCCTGCGAGAAGTTCAAGAAGAGTTTCGTCGGTTAAGGAGATCAAGCAGTGGCCAACATCCGCGACCTGCGACAGCGCATCCGGAGCGTCGGGAACATCCAAAAGATCACCCGCGCGATGGAGATGGTGGCAACGACCAAGTTGCGCCGTTTCCAGGGTCGCACTTTGGCCGCCAAGCCCTACTCCGAGCGGCTCGAAGAATTGATGAGCGCGCTCGGCGCAGCAGTGGCGGGCAGTCCCGAGGCCGCCGGCGACTCCGCCGCCTTGTTCCGGCCCGGCGCGGCGGAGGCTCCGCAAGGCATCCTGATGATCACCTCCGACCGTGGGTTGTGCGGCGCCTACAACGCCAACATCTGTCGGCTCTTGGAAGAGGAAGTCCGCGCGCGCGACGGCAAGATCAGTCTCTACGTGATCGGCCGCAAGGGCATGGCGTACGCCAATCGCCGCAAGTTCCCGGTCGCCGCCTACTTCGATCAGGTCAATCCCGAGAAGATGGAATTCGGCACCGCCGCCGCGGTCAGTGGTGTTTTGGTAAAGGATTTTCAGGCGGGCAAGCTCTCCGGTCTCTCGGTGCTGTCCACGCGCTTCGTGTCGATGGTCCGCTACCTGGCGGAGAACAACCCCTTCCTTCCGATCACGCCGCCGGAAGGCGTGAGCGTATCGGGTGAAGCTCTGCTCGAGCCGAGCGGAGCCGCGGTACTCGGCCGCCTGGTTCCACGCTATCTCGAGACGCGCGTCTTCCACGCGATTCTCGAATGCGTGACCTCCGAGTACGCCAGCCGACGCTTCGCGATGAAAAACGCGACCAGCGCGGCCGGCGACATGAAGAAAGCCCTCACGCGCGATTACAACCGCGCGCGCCAGGCCCGCATCACCACCGAGATCCTCGAGATCGTCTCAGGCGCTGAAGCGCTCTGATCCGCATCCGCATTCCAGCACATTCGATTCCAGCCATGTCCAGCAACGGCAGCATCAAGCAGATCTTCGGTCCCGTGGTGGACGTCGCTTTCGACGACAACCTCCCGGCCATCAACGACGCGATCACCATCGACCGTGAGGGTCAGGATTCGATGGTGCTCGAAGTTTCTCAGCACCTCGGAGACAACCTGGTTCGCTGCGTCGCGATGTCGTCCACGGACGGCTTGCGCCGCGGCATGCCCGCGATCGGCACGGGTTCACCGATCACGGTTCCGGTCGGCAGCGTGACCACGGGCCGCGTGTTCAACCTGCTCGGGCGTCCGCTCGACGTGAAAGTGAAGGGGCCGCTCGCGGATTCGATCCGCTGGCCGATTCACCGTCCGGCGCCGCGATTCGACGAACAGGAGGCGGTGTCCGAAGTCTTCGAGACCGGCATCAAGGTCGTGGACCTGCTCTGTCCCTTCGCGAAGGGCGGCAAGATCGGTCTATTCGGCGGCGCGGGCGTCGGCAAGACGGTGTTGATCCAAGAATTGATCCGCATCACGGCGGTGGAGAAGGGCGGCTTCTCGGTGTTCTGCGGCGTCGGTGAGCGCACGCGTGAGGGCACTGACCTGTGGATCGAAATGAACGAAGCGGAGTTCACCACGCCCGACGGAAAGAAGGCGAAGGTGATCGACAACGCGGTGTTGGTGTTCGGCCAGATGAACGAGCCCCCGGGCTCGCGTCTACGCGTGGCGCTGTCCGGCCTGACCATGGCGGAATACTTCCGCGATGAGGAAGGAAAAGACGTGCTGCTGTTCGTCGACAACATTTTCCGTTTCGTGCAAGCCGGGTCGGAAGTGTCCGCGCTGCTCGGGCGCATCCCGTCGGCGGTGGGCTACCAGCCCACGCTTGGTTCGGAGATGGGAGCGCTGCAAGAGCGCATCACCTCGACCAAGAAGGGTTCGGTCACTTCGATGCAGGCGGTGTACGTGCCGGCGGACGACTTCACCGACCCGGCGCCGGTGGCGACCTTCGCGCACCTTGACTCGACCATCCTGCTCGACCGCGCGATCACCGAACTCGGCATCTACCCGGCGGTGCACCCGCTGAAGTCCACCTCGCGCATGCTCGACCCGCTGGTCGTCGGCGCCGAGCACTACCGCGTTGCCACCGAAGTGCAGCGCGTGCTGCAGCGCTACGCGGACCTTAAGGACATCATCGCGATCCTGGGCATGGAGGAACTCTCCAACGAGGACAAGCAGATCGTCCACCGCGCGCGCCGCTTGCAGCGCTTCTTGTCGCAGCCCTTCTTCGTGGCCGAGCAATTCACCGGTTCGCCTGGCCGCTTCGTGCCGCGCGAGGAAACCGTGCGCTCCTTCCGAGAGATCCTCGAGGGCAAGCACGACAACTTGCCTGAACAGGCCTTCTACATGGTGGGCGGCATCGACGAAGCGGTTGAGCGCGCCAAGAAACTGTAGAATTGACGGGTTCCGCCCGATGAGCGCCAAAACCCTCACCCTCCGTATCGTCTCGCCCGAAGGATCGGTCGTGGAGACGGAAGCGGTGTCGGTACGCGTACCTGGGGAGGGCGGATCCTTTGGGGTGCTGCCGCGGCACGCGTCCATGGTGTCCTTGACCGACAGCGGCTTGCTGTCCGCGCGCACTCCCGACGGCCGGACCCTGGAATTTTTGATACACGACGGTTTCGCCGAGGTGCGAGATGACGTGGTCACCGTGCTGACGCGTTCCGCCGAGGATCCCGCCGCGATTGACCTCGAGCGCGCTGCCGAGGCCGCCAAACGCGCGCGCGATCACCTGCGCGCTGAAGCTGCCGACATGGATTCAGCTCGTGCCGTCGCCGCGTTGCGACGTGCTCTCATGCGCGAAAAAGTCGCCCGCCGCCAAGTATGAGCGGGTCGCTCGCCGCCGCGTGGCGCAGCCACGGGTGCGGGGAGTTGCGCGCCGCCCATGCGGGCAGCGAAGTCACCCTGGCCGGATGGGTCGCCAATCGTCGCGGCCACGGAAGCGTGCGCTTCGTGGATCTGCGCGATCGCTACGGCTTGATCCAACTGACCGCCGACGAAGACGCGCCGGCGAGCGTGCACGAGGCGCTGCGTGACCTGCATCCGGAGGACGTCGTGCAGGTGCGCGGCATGGTCCGCCTGCGCGGGGAAGGCTTGGTGAACTCCGACCGGCCCACTGGCGAGGTCGAGGTCGTGCCCGTGGAATTGAAAGTACTCAACCGGGCCGCGCGCATGCCCTTCGAGGTGCTCGACGATCTCGACGTCCCCGAGGACCTGCGCCTGCGATTCCGTTACCTCGACCTGCGCCGACCCGTCATGCAGGAGAGGATGCTGATGCGTACGCGCGCGAACCACGCGATCCGCCAGACCCTGGTCGCCGACGGCTTCATGGAGATCGAGACGCCGCTGTTGACGCGCTCGACCCCGGAAGGTGCGCGCGATTATCTGGTGCCGAGCCGCATCAAACCGGGGGCCTGGTACGCGCTGCCGCAATCACCGCAAATCTTCAAGCAATTGTGCATGGTTGCGGGTCTCGATCGCTATTACCAGATCGCGCGTTGTCTGCGCGACGAGGATCTGCGCGCGGACCGCCAGCCGGAGTTCACCCAACTCGACTTGGAGATGTCCTTCGTCGCGGAAGAGGACGTGCAGGCAGTAGTCGAGCGCGTGGTCGACGCCGTGTTCCTGGAGACGCGCGGAAGCCGCTTGAGTCTGCCTTTGCCGCGCATGAGTTACGACGAGGCGATGCGCCGCTTTGCGAGCGACAAGCCCGACTTGCGGAATCCGCTCGAAGTCTGCGACTTGGCGTCTTGCGCAGGAACGCTGGCTTTCCCGGTGTTCGACGGCGCGCTCGCACGCAAGGGCTGGGTGCGCGGCATCCGCCTTCCGGGCGGCGCTGGGTTGACGCGCAAACAGCTCGAGGCGCTCGAGACTTCCGCCAAGGACGCGGGCGCGGGCGGACTTGCTTGGTGCAAGGTCGGAGACGACGGCGTGCCGACGGGGCCGCTTTCACGATTCCTGGCCGGAGAGGCCGGCACGAACTTCCTCGCCGCAGCGAAAGCCGTGGCGGGCGACGTCCTCGTGGTGGTCGCTGACGTTCCCTTACGTGCACGCACCGCCCTCGACGCCGTGCGGCGCAAGGCCGGCGCACTGATGGATCTCGGCTCCGACGCGGACCACATGCTCTGGATCACCGAGTTTCCTTCTTTTGAAGAGACTGAAGAAGGGGAGTGGGTGCCGGCGCACCATCCTTTCACCTCTCCGGTGGCGGAGGACGTGGCGAAGCTGCAGAGCGGCGAACACGCGGGCGTGCGTTCGCGCGCCTACGACTTGGTCTGGAACGGAGTCGAACTGGGTTCTGGTTCGATTCGAATCCATGACCGCGAGCTGCAGGAGACGATGTTCCGCAGCCTCGGTCTTACCCCAGAGCAAGCTCAAGAGAAGTTTGCCTTCTTGCTCGACGCATTCCGCTACGGCGCTCCGCCGCATGGCGGCTTCGCGATCGGCCTCGACCGGCTCTACATGCTGCTCGGCGGCGCCGAGTCCATCCGCGAAGTCATCGCATTTCCGAAGACTGCAACCGCATCCTGCTTGCTCACCGGCGCCCCGGGCCCGGTGGACGAGCGGCAACTCGCCGATCTCGGCGTGGCCGAACGCGGCCTCTCAACCTGACCGAATGGAAGAAAAGAAAACCGCACCGACGACTCCGTCTCCGACGAACGCTCCCAGCACCGCCGCGAGCAGCACTCCTAGCAGCGCACCGCCGGCCAGTGCTCCCAGCAGTTCTTCTGGCCCTCGCCCGCCGATGATGCGCGGACGTCGCGGACCGCCGCCGGAGAAAGAAAAGTACCGCGTCAACCGGCGCATCCGAGCGCGCGAAGTGTTCGTGATCGGACCGGCAGGCGAGCAGATCGGTGTCAAGGACATCAACGAGGCGATCGTGATCGCCGAGCAGGCCGGCCTCGACTTGGTCGAAGTCGCGCCGAACGTGAATCCTCCGGTCTGCAAAGTACTCGACTACGGAAAGTTCAAGTACGAGCTTAAGAAGAAGCAGAAGCACCGCACCAAGAACGCAAGCGCCGTGCTCAAGGAGGTGCGGGTGCGGCCGAAGATCGACGTGCATGACGTCGAGATCAAGGTGCGCCGCGCTCGCGCGTGGCTCACGGCGGGAAACAAGGTTCAGGTGACCTGCGTTTTCCGCGGCCGTGAAATGGCTTACCAAGACATCGGCCGGGCGGTGCTGATGCGCGTCGCCCAGCAACTCGAGGAGGTGGCGCGCATTGAGCGCAATCCTCAGCTCGAAGGCCGGCGCATGAATCTGCTGCTGACGCGGCGCACCGCTGGAGGCCCTGGCGGGCTGGCGCGCCCGCATTCGACCTCTTCCGGTTCAGAGCCGGAGCCGGACGCGGATCCGAACCCGGCTTGACCGGGTGGAGCGGGGGAGTTATTCTTCGCGGCTCGAAATCTTTCGAACTTGGCCCCAAGTCACGTCCCCAACAACTCTAGGAGGTTGCGAACCGTGCCCAAGCAGAAGACCAGAAAAGCCGTAGCGAAACGCATGCGGCTGACGAAAAACGGAAAAGTGATGCGCGGCAATCAGAAAACGCGCCACTTGCTCGCTTCCCGCTCCGCCAAGCGCCGCAGGAACCTGCGCCGTGTGTCGGTGTGCGCCCCGGGTATCGCCAAGAACTTGGCGATGCTTCTTGACCACTAACGCCGGAGCTGCCTGAACCATGTCCAGAGCCCGCAACGTCGTCCCCCGCGTCGCCCGCCGCCGCCGCTTGATGAAGCGCGCGTCCGGTTACTGGGGCGCGCGCTCCCGCCTGCTGCGCACGGTCAAAGAGACCCTGATGCGCGCGGGGCGCTACGCCTACCGTGACCGCCGCGTCCGTAAGCGTGACTTCCGAAGCCTGTGGATTCAGCGCATCAACGCTGCCGCACGCTCGCACGGCCTGACCTACAGCCGTCTGATGCACGGCCTGAAGAAGGCCGGTATCGGTCTCGACCGCAAAGCGCTGTCCGAGATTGCCCTCCTCGATCCGGTGGGCTTCGCCGAGGTCGTGTCCAAGGCCAACGCCGCGCTCGCCGCCTAAGGATCGCCGAGCCGCCATGCTCGCGCGCCTGGAGGAACTCCGCGCCGAGGGTGTGGCGCGCGCGGAGAGTGCCGAAGATCTCGGAGCGTTGGAACGCGTCGAGGTCGAATGGCTGGGCCGCAGTGGCCGACTGACCGCTTTGCTGCGGGAAGTCGGCAAACTCTCGGCGGAAGAACGGCCTGCGGTGGGTCGTACTGCGAACGAAGTGAAGACCGCAATCAGCGGCGCACTCGCGGCGCGTCGTGAGGTACTCGAGCAGGGCGCACTCGCGTCGGACCTGAGCGGCGCCGGGCTCGATCCGACCCTGCCCGGCTCTCCGCCGCCGGTTGGGGCCGCCCACCCGGTACTGGCGGTCGCCCGCCAGCTCGAGGATCTGTTCCTCTCGATGGGATTCCTGATCGCGGACGGCCCCGAAGTCGAGACCGAAGAGCGCAACTTCGACGCACTGAACATTCCCTCCGATCACCCGGCGCGTGACGCGCAGGACACGATTTGGCTCCAAGACGAACCGGGGCGTCCGCGACTTTGCTTGCGCACGCACACTTCGCCAGTGCAGGTGCGCGCTCTGCGTGAACACGGGCCGCCGCTGCGCGTGGTCGCGCCGGGGCGCGTGTTCCGCCAGGAGGCGCAAGACGCAACTCACGAGCATACTTTTCATCAAATGGAAGGCTTAGTGGTCGACCGCGGGGTCGGCGTGCCGCACATGCTGCACGCGATGCACACGCTGATCGAAGGCGTGTTCGGGCGCCCGCTGGAAACGCGCTTGCGGCCGGGCTTCTTCCCCTTCGTCGAGCCGGGCTTCGAACTCGACGCGCGTTGCCCGTTCTGCAAAACCGGATGCCGGGTGTGCAAGCAATCGACGTGGATTGAATTGATGCCCGGAGGACTGGTGCATCCGAACGTCCTGCGCGCCTGTGACGTGGATCCGGAGATTTACTCCGGCTTCGCCTTCGGCCTCGGGCTCTCGCGCATCGCGATGCTGCGCTGGGGGATCGACGACATCCGTTGGATGATGAGCGGAGACCTAGGATTTTTGGAGCAGTTCCCGGCATGAAGATTTCACTCGGCTGGGTCGCAGACTTCGTGAATCTCGACGGCGTTACGCCGGAGCGGATCGCGGAGTTGCTCTCCTTGCACACCGCGGAGGTGGAAGGCTTGGAGCGCATCGGCGAGTCGATCGCCGACGTGGTGATCGGAGAGGTGAAGGAATGCGGGCGACACCCGGACGCCGACAGACTCTCGGTGACCAAGGTCGTGTACGGCGGCGCGGAAGCGGTTGACGTGGTCTGCGGCGCACCGAACGTGCGCGCCGGCCTCAAGATTGCCTTCGCGCCGGTGGGCGCCACGCTGCCCGGCGGACTCAAGATTCAGCAGGCCAAACTGCGCGGCGCTCCCTCCGTGGGCATGATCTGCTCGGAGCGCGAGTTGGAACTCTCGGAGGAGCACGACGGCATTCTCGAGCTGCCGGACGACGCGCCGATCGGCGAGCGATTGGTGGACTATCTCGGCTTGCGCGACGTGGTCCTCGAACTCGACAACAAGTCGCTGACGCACC
Source organism: Planctomycetota bacterium (assembly GCA_027623585.1). Classification (GTDB taxonomy): domain Bacteria; phylum Planctomycetota; class UBA1135; order UBA1135; family UBA1135; genus JAQBVK01. The sequence continues at coordinate 1,214 of JAQBVK010000057.1, read as the reverse complement.
GCCCGGATCTCTGGGGCCACTACGGTTTCGCGCGCGAACTCGCGGCGATCCTGCGCCGGCCCCTGCGGAGCCTCGAGCACGAGTTTGCGTGGCCGCAGGCCGCCAGCTCGTGGCGCATCGAGTTGCAAGACGCGGACTGCACCCAATATCTAGGCGTACCGATCCGATTGCCGGGCGGACCGCGACCGAGTCCGCGCGCGATCCGCGCGCGCTTGCTGGCGGTGGGCGCGCGCCCGCGCAACGACGTCGTGGACCTCAGCAACTACGTGTTGTTCGAGACCGGGCAACCCTTGCACGCCTTCGACGCGTCCCGCCTGCGCGGCGGAGTCGTCGAAGTGCGATCCGCGCGCGCTGGCGAGTCACTGCTCACGCTCGACGACGAGATCCGCAGCCTGGACGGCAGCGAGCTCGTGATCGCGGATGGCGTCAGCGCGGTGGCCTTGGCCGGCGTGATCGGCGGCGAAGCGAGCGCCGTCCACGACGGCAGCGAAGAGTTGCTGCTGGAAGCGGCATCCTTCCGCGCCGCACGCGTGCGACGCACGGCGCAACGCTTCGCCTTGCGCACCGACGCCTCGAGCCGCTTCGAGAAGTCCTTGGATCCCGTCGGCGCAGAAATCGCCGCGCGCCGCTATTGCCTGCTATTGAGTCGCATTCGGCCGGATGCTCAATTTGCAGCGGCGCCCGCGCGCGCAGGTTCAGTTTCCACGCCCGAACTCCACATTGCCTTCGACCCTGCGCGTTGCGCGGAACGATTGGGCGCGGACCCCGGCGCGGAAGAGACGCGAGGCATCTTGGAGCGACTCGGATTCGGCGTGGAGCCTCTCGCCGAAAGTTCTTGGCGGGTCAGCGTGCCGAGTTGGCGCGCCACCAAGGACGTATCGCTCGAAGTCGACCTCGTCGAAGAGGTGGGTCGTCTGTACGGCTATCACAACATCATGGCGGCGCCGTGGTCGGCGCCGGTGGTGCCGCCGCTTGAGCGGCCACTGCGGCGCCTGAACCGCGCTCTCGTGACGCGTTTGATCGGAGCCCATCAAGCGTACGAGTCGCAGGCTTATGCCTTCCTCGAGCGCCTTTGGCTGCAGCGATTGCGCGGCAGCGAGTCCGCCCACCTGCGCATGGTGAATCCGGTGCAAGCCGACGCTGACCTGATCCGGCGCGATCCGATGGCGGCGCTGTTGCAACAAGCCCACGACAACACGCGCGAGCGCGCGCAA
>JAQBVK010000056.1 GCA_027623585.1 Planctomycetota bacterium | reverse complement strand
AAGCGCGCCGAGCGCGATTCCGATGGCAAGCGCGCGCGCGTTTTATTCGGCGGAGTGGAGCACCCTTGTTCGCGCCAAGCCGCAGAGGCACTGGAGGCAGAAGGATTCGTCGCCGAAGCCCTGCCCGTCGACCGGTTCGGCGTGGTGCGCGCAGAGGCATTGACGGCACGGCTGGGGTCCGACGTCGCGGCGGTCACGGTCCATTGGGCGAACAATGAACTCGGCACGCTGAATCCGATCGCGGACCTCGTCGCCGCGACGCGACGGCTCGCACCGCACGCTTTTATTCATTGCGACGCGGTGCAGGCCGCCGGCAAACGCGCCGAGCCGCTCGCCGCGCTCGGTGCCGATGCAATCGCGGTTGCCGCGCACAAACTCGGTGGCGTGCGCGGTTGCGCGGCGCTGCTGCTGCGGCCCGGCGCGCGTGAGCCGCGCCCGATGATGATCGGTGGAGGCCATGAAGGCGGCCTGCGCAGCGGGACCGAAAACGTAATGGGCGCGGTTGCTTTCGCATGCGCGGCGCAAGTGCGCTCGGAATTGTTCGCGCGTGAGCCGCGCGCCCTGCTCGACCGCCGCGCGCGATTGCTCGCGTTGCTGCAGGAGAAGGCGCCGGATCTGGTCGAGGTCGCGCCGGCGCCGGAGCGCGAGATCTTGGGTTCCATCCTGTCGGTGGCCTTCCCCGGCGCGCGCGCGCGCACGCTGCTCACGGCGATGGAAGCGCGCGGCGTCTACGTCGGCAGCGGCTCGGCCTGTCACGGCAGCGGCGCGCAGAAAATCTCGCCGGTGCTGCAAGCGATCGGCTTCGATGCCGCCTTGTCCGGCTCGGTGTTGCGCTTCTCGCTCTGCGGAACGGAGAGTGAGACCGATCTCGTCCGCGCCGCTGACGTGTTCGCGAACGCGCGCGCCGAGCTGGCTGCAGGTCCGGTAGGCCGCGTCGGCTAAGGGCTTCCCCAGCGGAGCTTGCCGGTCCGCCTGATCTTGCGTCGAGTCAACTCAACACTGCGAGTAGCCGCAACCCGGGCACTTGCAGCAGCCTTCCTCGAAGATCAGCGTGCCGTCGTCGCAAGCCGGGCAGTGGATCTTGAAAGAAGCCGGCGGCGCGCCGCTGCTGCCGTTGCCGGTCGATTGCACTTCGGAGAGGTCAGCTTCGCCGAGCAGAATCGCGCGCACGCCGAAGCGTTCCTTCGCCGCGCGCCAACGATGCATCGCGCGCGCGAGTCCGTCCGCCAGCGAAAGGATGCGGCCGTCACGACTCGGCACCGAGAGCGTCGAACCGATGCCGTCGAGTTGCTTCACCACGTCATCGAGCGAGCCGCCGATTCGCAAGTAGAGCGAGACCATGCGACAAATGGCTTCGAGATCCGAGTTCGCGAGGTCGCCGCCCTTGCCGAGTTGCGCGAAGAGTTCCATCTCGCGCCCAGTCTTCGGCTCCACGCTGATCTTGACGTGCATGTTGCCGAAGGGAGTGGCCTGGCGGATGCGCACGCAGGGCATGATCTCGGGTAGCCGCATGGGCGCGAGCGGGCGCGCCGTCACTGCCGACGCCGCAGGCGCTTCCGGAGGCGCCGTGCCGGTGCCGTGACCGAGCGCCATCGGCTGCATTGCGCGGCAGCCGTCGCGATAGACGGTGACGCCCTTGCAACTCTGCTTCCAGGCAAGCAGATAGGCTGCTCGCACGTCGGACTCCTTGGCGTCGTGCGGAAGATTGATCGTCTTCGAAACCGCGTTGTCAATCGAGGTCTGCCACGCGGCTTGCATCAATACGTGCTGCTCGGGCTTGACGTCATGTGCGGTGACGAAGACGTCTTCGAGTTCGGTGGGCAGTTTCGCGCCGCGTATCGTGCCCTTTTCGAGCGCGTAGTCCACCGCGGCTTGCGCGCGCGCTCCGGTGATGCCCAGGGCGGTGAGCGCCGCCTCGAAGATGGGATGGATTTCAGTCATCACCACCGGCACGCCGTCGGCGTTCTTCATGACCTGACGCTTGAAAGCCAAGGAGAACATCGGCTCGATGCCGCCCGAACAGCCGGCGATGATCGAGATCGTGCCGGTCGGCGCCACCGTCGTGAGATAGGAGTTGCGCCGCCGTGGCAAGCCCTCCTGTTGCGCGCGCGAACCCTCCCAGGCGCCGAACGGCGGGCGGCCGTCCTCGGCGACCATGCGCTCGCTCTCGGCGAGCGACCGCTCGACCAGGCGGAGCGAGAGAGACCGCGCGATTGCGTAGGACTGCTCGGAGCCGTAGGCAACGCCGAGCCCATACAGCAAATCGGCGAAGCCCATCACGCCGAGTCCGATGCGCCGCTCCTTCTCCGCGCAGTCGCGGATTTCTTGCACCGGGAAGCGGTTGATCGTCACGACGTCGTCGAGAAAGCGCACCGATTCCGCAACCGCGCGATCGAACGCAACGAAGTCGAATCGCTCCTCCCACTTGCCGCCTGCAATCACTTCTTCACGCAAGAAGCGTCCGAGATTGATTGATCCCAAGTTACAGGATCCGTATGCGGGAAGAATTTGTTCACCGCATGGATTCGAGGCCTCGTAGTCGCCGAACTGCGGGAGTTGGTTGTCGGCGTTGGCGCGATCGAGGAACAGGAGACCCGGCTCGCCGTTCTTCCACGCGTAATGAATGATCATGTCGAGCACTTCGCCGCCGGTCCAGTACTCGGCGCCGGTCACGCCCTCGCCCGCCGCGTAGGCGTCGTAGTCGGCAATCGAGACGCGGCGCCCGCCAGCCGTCTTGCGCAGCCACGCCTTGCGCCCGTCCCGCGGATTCACCACCGTCATCCACGCCGAGGGACTCTCGGACAGCGCGCGCATCCATTCATCGGTGGCGGCGACGGAAACGTTGTAGTTGGTCCAGCGCGTCAGATCATCCTTGGCGCGGATGAACTCGATCACGTCCGGGTGATCGCAGCGCAGCACGCCCATGTTGGCGCCGCGGCGAAACGCGCCCTGCTGAATCGCCTCGGTGGCGGCGCTGAAGGCGTCGATGAAGGAAAGCGGACCCGAAGTGCGGCCGCCGCTCGACGAAACCACGTCGCCATCCGGTCTCAGCCGCGAAAAGGAAAAACCGGTGCCGCCGCCAGCCTTCTGAATCAGCGCGACCTGGTGCAGGGTGCCGAAGATTCCGTTGATCGAGTCCTCCACCGGCAGCACGAAGCAAGCTGAGAGCATCCCCATCTCGCGCCCGGCGTTCATCAGCGTCGGAGAATTGGGAACGAATTCACCGCGGGCCATCAACTCATAGAAACGGCGCGCTTGGAGTTCGACCGCTTTCGCGCCGCCGAAGGCTTCCTCCGCCGACGCCACCGCCGACGCCACCCGCCAAAACAACTCGCGCGGTTCTTCGACGACTTCGCCGCACTCGTCCTTGGCCAGATAGCGGTTGGCCAAGACTTTGCGCGCGTTCTCGCTCAGACGGGGCTCGGAGAGGCCAGCTGGCGCGGGGATTCGAGTGTCGGCGGTCAGGTCCGGGCGCGAAGAAGGGGACGGCATCCCCGAAGGCTCGCTGCGGCGAGGGTCCGGGTCAAGAACTCTCCGACATGTCGGCTGAATGAACCGCCGAGCCGCCGCTCACGCCACCGGCCGCCGCCCGCAGCAGCCTCTCCAAGCGCTCCCGCAGCCCGCCGGTAGAACTGCGCCGCTCCACGAGCTCGACGAGGTCTCCGATCGGCATCGTGTTCTCCATCCGAAACATGGAGGAGCCGGCCATGGCTTCGAAGCGCAGGACAAGCATCGCCTCTGTGCCCTCTCCACGCTGCTCCCAGCTCATCAGTGAAGCGGCGAGGTTGATGGGCGCGAGCCAGATCCGCCGCGCCAGCCCGAAGAGGACGAGCTCGTCCGCTGCTTCGGTCTCCGCCGCCAGGCCACGCACGGAGATCGCATCGAGCGGGGTCAGCCAGCGCCCTCGCAGCAGACGATCCTCGTCCAGCCATCGAGCTGCTCGCTCTGCATCAAAACCGGCCAGGAGCAGGCCTGCCAGAGCGGCGGGCGGATCTCCGATCCGCTCAGCGACCAGCACGCGAAGCTGCTCATGCGCCTCCGCGTCCAAGGCGGGCACACCGCTCGCGCTCATCGATGCCGTCATCGCGCGTGCACGCTGCTCGGCGTCCACCGCGACCGGCAGTGCCGAGCGCAAAAAAGCGCGTTCCTCCTCGTGCAGCCGATGATGCCGCGTGCAAACCTCGACGTGGCCGAGGTCTTCGAGCACGAAGCGGCCTCCAGCGGTCGCCGTCGCCGCGCGCAGCAGCTCCACCTCGTTCATCGGCAGCAACTCGTCCTGCGCGCCGCAGATCACCAAGATCGGAACGGAGCAGTCTGCGATCTCCTCCACCAAGTCCACCGCGAGCGGCCGACGGAACCACAGCGCGATCCACGGCGCCAGCGCATCGGGCAGATCCGGCGTGCCTGCCCAACCGGTCACCATGAAGCGGCGCACGACCGTCTCCGAGCGCACGGGGCCGTACAGCACCACGGCGCCCGGCCGCGCACCCTCCTGCAGCAAGATGGCAATGGCCAGCGTGCCGAGAGAGCCGCCGCGCAGCACCACGCGTGACTCCATCCCGCCGGCGCGCGCGACCGCGTCACGCCACATCGCGCGCGCGTCGGCGCGGACGTGATCGGTGTGGCGCGCGCCGCCGCTCGCCGCGACACCCCGATAGTCGAAGGCGAGCGTGGCGTAGCCCGCACCGGGCAGATCCCAGAACAACCCGTGCGTGCGCTGCGCTTCGGTCGCGCCGACCGTGGCTTCCATCAATTGCAACACCACGGGCGCGTTCGCTTCGCCGGGTACCCACACTCCGTGAAGTCGGGCGCCGTCCGCGGCGGCAATCTCGACGAGCTCCGCGCGTGCAGGAGCATTCAGCGCCGAGCGAGAGCTTGCTCCCGCTCCGGTCGGCAACACCATGTTCGGCACCGCGCAGGCGCCGGCGCAGAGCGCGGCGAAGAGCAGAAGCGCGGCGCGCATCAGTCGAGGCCCGGCACCGGGCGAGCAGCGAGGCGGTTCAAGCCGGCGCGAAGTTTCGCGTGCCGATTGAGCAGCAGCACGAAGTCGCTCTCGCGCCGGCCGCCCTTGGCGCGCATCACCGCGACTGCGGCGCGTTTTTCCGCAGCGCTCCAGCGCGCGACACCCGGAATCGCGAGTAGCAGCGGACTCCAGGCAGCGAAGGCGTGCCGCTCCGCCGACGGCCAGCGCTGGCGGTCGCGTGCGCCGAGCATGAGCGCGGCAGCTTCCGCGCAGGGCTCGACCGCAGCTCGGCGATCTCCTCCCCAGCGGCGCGAAAGCAACCGCGTCGCCGCCATGCCGATCCGATCCGTGCGCAGTGCACCGATCACGTCTTGGCACGACGGGTCTTCCTCGAGGTACACGTTGTGCTCGGCAATCACTGCGAGTTTCTTCACCGGAGTGCGATAGCCCGGCTCGCGCTTCATCCGCGTCAGTTCGCGGCGCATCTCGCGCAACACGCCGCGGTCGCGCGACCGGAAGCCAAGCTTTTGATAGAACCACCACGAACCTGAATCCAATCCTTCCTGATTTCCCCCGCCGCCAAGCTGATAGGGATAGATGGTGAAGACGTCGCTGTCGAACATCGCCTTGGTCATGGCCAACACGCGCGCGTAAACCCACGCGGCTTCTCCGCCGCGATAAGTTTCGAACACGTTGTAAGCAATTTCGGAAGAGCCGTTGATCGCGCTGGAGAGCACGTAGCCGATCGGCACGCCATTCTTCAGAGTCAGGAATCCGTACACCGACTCCAGCAACAATCGTTGCTCCGGCAGCATGCCGATCGCCGCGAAGGCCAAGCCGTCCCCGCAGTCGACCATGCGCACGTCGCGCGGATCGCCATAAGCGAAAGCGTCGAGATCGCGGGCGCGGGTCACCATCGCTTCGCGGGCTAGGTCCACCAATTCGCGGCCCTGCGTGAGCGATACCGAGCGGATCGATAGCGGCGGCCGCATCAATTCCGCGCGCAGGTCCGGGCGTCCGCGCCGAAGAGGTCCGCTCTGATGCGCGATGGGCGCGCTGCGAGCGCGCGCGGTCGAACGCGACGGCCCGCCGCGCCCCCATCGCAACACCATCGCCACGCCGATCTCGTCCTGATAGAAATCGCGAGGAATGGGATCGCGACTGAGCGAACCCAGCGCCATCGCGAGCGCGGCGCCGTCGGCTTCGCCGCGGCCGCGCAACGCCTCCGCCCAGCCGCGCGCGTCGAGCGCCCCGTCGTCCGCCAGAGGGATCTCGGCCGGATGAGCCACCAGGCTCATGCGTGACTCCAACAGCGCGCGATCGGTCTCGTGGAATGAATCCCAATCCACTTCGAGGCGCGTCGGCCAATGTCCCGCAAGCCAGCGCGCCGTGATCGCGTAGAAGGGGTAGCTGATGTCGGTTCCCGCGATGCCGCTCGAATCCAACGCGGCGCGAAAGCGACGTAGATCGCTGCGGCGCGCGAAGGACGTGGATTGACGCTCCGCCTCCTTCGCGACGCGCGCGTCGTCGGAGTAGGCGCGCAGCCAACCCAAGCATTCGTGATAGCGCTCAACCGCCGCGCGCGAAGCAAAGCGCGCGCGCGCGAGGGTGCTCAAAAGCGCAAGTTTCCGCGCTGCCAGACCCGGGCCGTACTCGCCTTGGATCCGCTCGAGTTGGCCGAGCGCGCGCAACGGACTGAGGGCCTTCATTGCGTGGTGTACTCTTCGACCGCGTCTTCGAGGACGTCCAGCGTCACGCCGCCGCGCGCGAACATCGCCCGCGTCTCCTCACCCGCGTGATAACGCTTCTCGCACACCACGCGCTGAATGCCGACCGCGAGGATCAGCATCGCGCAGACCCGGCACGGCTCCATGCGGCAGTAGAGCGTGGCGCCGGCGAGCGGCGTGCCGTGTTTAGCCGCCTGACAGATCGCATTCTGTTCAGCGTGGATCGTGCGCACGCAGTGCTGCCGGATCGTGCCGTCCTCGTCCACCACTTTCTTCATCAGATGTCCGGCCTCGTCGCAATGCTCGAGTCCGGGCGGCGATCCCACGTAGCCGGTGGACACGATGCGCCGATCCATGACCAAGATGCAGCCGCTGCGCCCACGGTCGCAGGTCGCGCGCTTCGACACCTCGTGCATCAAGCCGAGGAAGTATTGATCCCAAGAGGGGCGATCGCTCATGCGTGCAGCGCGGGGAGCCGGCGGCGAACTTCCGCAAGCACTTGCTCCGGCGCGAGATCGCGACCGCAGCGGAAATGGCCGCGCGGACAGGCCGGGTGGCCATGGATCCCGCACGGGCGGCAGTCTAGCCCGTCGATTTCGAGAACCACGTCGCGCGGTCCGCGCGGCGCGAAACCGAAGGCGGGCACGGTGCTGCAATAGATCCCGATCACGGGCACGCCCGCCGCGACGCCGAGGTGCATCGGCGCGGAATCATTGCAGACCAAGCACGCGGCGCGCGCGATCAGCGCGTAGGACTCGCGCAAAGAAGTGCGTCCGGTGAGATCGGTCACGAGGTTGCTGTCGGCAGCGCGTGCGATCCGCTGGCACAACTCACGATCATCAGGCCCGCCGAGCAGCACCACCGGAGCGCCGCCGGAGGCGAGCGTTCGCACCAAGACCGCAAAGTGCTCCTCGGGCCAGCGTTTGGTCGCCCAGATCGATCCCGGGGCAACGACGACGAAAGCACCTTCAGGCGCGAGTTCGGACGCGCGCAGCGACTCGGATTCGCCCGGGTACACGCGCGGCGCCTCCCACGGGCCGCCGCCGACGAACTCGAGATTGCGCTCGATCTCATGCAGATCCTTGCGGTACGGAACGCGCCGCGAGTAAAGGAAACTGCCGCTGGCTCCTTCGAAACCGACGCGCTCCGAAATCCTTGCTAACTTCAGCAGCAGCGCCGTGCGCCACGAGCGGTGCGTGCTCCATGCGCGCGCGTACGAGGCTTGCCGCAGCCGCCGCGCCGCGCGCAGCATTCCCGAAACTCCACGGTCAGCGCGACGCTTGTCGTACACGATCACCGAGCGCAGTTGCGGATGGCCATGGAGCAAGGGCGCCGCGCCGGGCGAGGTCAGGAAATCGACGGGCTCGCCGGGATGCAGCCTTGCGGCAGCGCGCACCAAAGGCTCGGCGCACAGCACGTCACCCAAGAACGACGTGTCCACGATCAGCGTGCCGCGCGCATCCATCACTTGCGCCGCAGTGTAATGGAGGGCGGCGCATGTCCGTCTCCCTCCCCGGCTCTCGAACCGAGGTCTTGCGCCTCGCGTGGCCGATCGCGATTTCGATGATGTCCTTCACGCTGAAGGGCACCGTGGACACGTGGATGGTTGGGCGCCTCGGCCTGATGGCGCTGGCCGGCGTCGGCTTCGGCGGAGTGCTGGCGTGGAACTTCATCACGCTGCCGTGGGGGGTGTTGCGCGGGCAGCGGCCGCTGGTCAGCCAATACGTCGGCGCCGGCCAGTCTGCGGCGGCCTTCTCCTTCGGCGCGCACGCCTTCTACCTAGCCGGAGCGGTGGGATTGCTCCTACTGCTCTCGGCCGGCGCCATCGGCGACCTCGGCGCTTCGCTGGCGGCGTATGCCGGACTCGACGAAACGACCTCGGCCTTCTGCGGCCTCTACTTGCGCGGGCGCATGCAGTTCGCGCTACCGACGCTGCTGCTGTTCGCGGTCGCGGAATACCAACGCTCACTCGGCCGCACGCGCGTGCCAATGGCGGTGGACTTGCTGGTGCACCCGCTGAACGTGCTCTTCAACGCCATGTTCATCTTTGGTTGGCTCGGCATGCCGGAACTGGGGGTGTACGGCGCGGCGCTCGGTACCGGTTTGGCTGACATCTGCGGGCTGGTGATCATCCTGCTCTTGACCCGCGCCGACCGCAAGGTGCCGGGCAGCGCGCTGCGCCTGCGTTGGGACCGCATGAAGGAAGTGCTCAAGGTCGGCGCGAGCGGCGGCGTGCAGTTCTCGCTCGAGACCATGGCCTTCGCTTCGATCACCTTCGTGATCGCGGGTCTCGGCACCGTGGCGATGGCGGTGCACCAGGTCAGCATGAACGTGATGTTCCTGTCCTTGTTGCCCGCGGTGGCGATCGGCGACGCCGGGGCGGTGCTGATCGGCCGCTTCGTAGGCGAGAAGCGCTTCGACGAGGCAGCCCGCACCTTGCGTTCGGTGCTTCAGATCATCATGCCCTTCATGGGCGCGATGGGATTGCTGTTTCTGCTTTGGGGCGACGATGTGGTCGGCCTGTTCTTGGAGGCGAAGGATCCACAGCGTCGCGCCGAAGGCGTGGAACTCGCCGCGCGCGTGATGATCGCCGTGGCGGTCTTCCAACTCGCCGACTCGCTGCAGATAGCCTTCCGTTTCGCAATGCGCGCCGCCGGCGACCACGTGTGGGTGACGGTGGTCGGCGTGCTGTGCGCCTGGGTGCTCTCGGTGCCGCTGGCGGCGGCGGTGGTCTATGGGTTCGACGGCGACCTTGCCGACGTCTGGCTGGTGTGGTCGATTGAATCTTGGATCGGCGGACTGATTTTCGCGTGGCGCTGGCGGAGCGGTCGCTGGCGCTCGCATCGATTGGTGAAGGACGAAGCGCCGGTTTGACCTTCTGAGACACGCCTGCGGCCAGGATGAAGCCGCATGGCTACGCGATCGCTTGGCTGGCAATGGCCGGCGTCTCGCTGCTCGCGCTCGCCGCGCTGCCGTGGGCCCAACCCGCGCCTACTTCGGCTGCAGCAGCTTGACGACTTCGCCCGGCTCCGGGAAGCGGCCGAGCTCGTGCTTGCTGAACACCTTCTTGCCGTCCACCACGACGTCGAACACGCCGCCCGAGCCGCGGACGACTTCCGTATCGACGCCGAACGCTTCCTTCAACTCGGCGGCCTGACCGGACGCCCGCGGAAGGTAGTTTCACTGCCCTCAGTAAGTGATGCTGACTTTCATGCTCGGCTCCTAGGATAGTGCGGCCGTTTCCTCCAGGCGTGATCGGCCCCTGTCAGCCGTGCTGATCTTCCTCGCACTCATCCTTCTCCCCGGCCCCGCGCAGGACCCGGCGCCGCAACAACGCGGGCGCGGCCTGCACGGCTACATCGGCTACAGCGCGAGTCAGCCGACGGACCGTACAGAGTACGGCTACGGCATGGGTTTCTACTCCGCCGCATGGTCGCTGATCGATCAACCGCTCTCGCATTTCCAGATCGGGCTCGCAAGCGGTTGGATCCTGCCCGACAACTCCGACAACAAGGATCGTCCGCTCGCGCCGGAAGGCACGCTCGCGCGCACTTGGAAGGAGCGCGGACCGACTTGGGACAGCGTGTTCCAGACCGTCGAAGGCGGGCTCGGCTATTGGCGCGGCAATCGCTTCCGCTACGGCCCGCCGAAGTTCAGCATGAATGCCACGCCGCAGTGCTACGACTACGAGGTCGGCTCGCCGGGTTGGTCCTTCTTCTATGACACCGAGGCGCTGCCGGATCATCGGCTCGGCATCGCGCAGTTGAGCAACCGGCTGCTGGTCCCGCCCGACGCGCTGCCCTTCGAGGGCAAGCCCGAGGGCAAGTTCTTCGGCTACACCTACATGGCGCTGCCGTTCACGGCGCCGGTGGCCGGCGCGGACGGGCGCGCTCCGATCGGCGATCAGGCTTGGACCTGCTTCCTGAGCACCGCCAACTTCAAGGGGCCGATCGCTTACTACGTGCCTGAGACCTGGAGCAAGATCGGTGAAATCTTTCACTACCCGTTCCTCTTCGGCCGCGGCCTCGATGCGCGTCCTGGGATGATGGGCGGCGGCGCGATGGAGATCAACACCGTGCCACAGCTCGTCGCGGACGACGGCAAGGGCAACTCCTACTCGAAGATTCCAGCGCTGAAGTTTCCCGTCGATCGCAAGGGCCGCGCCGTGCTGGTGCAGGACGTGAATTACTACTCAAAGGCTGCGCTCTACGACGACTTCCTGGCGTGGCGCGAAGGCGGCGCGGCGCCGAGCGGGGTTTTCCGAGCGGAAGGCACGTTCACGGCGCAGTTGAGCACGCGCACGCCGGGCTTCGCTCAGGACGAGCTGCCGATCGAGGGCGTCGCGAGCAGCTTCGACACCGAGGTCTTCGACGACAACACCTGGGGGTTGGTGTGGAAGAAGGGCGGGACGGCGCCGCGCGGACAGTTTCCGCAGTACTTCAAGCATGAGGAGGGCAAGCGCGTCGCCATCGCCGAGCG
>JAQBVK010000055.1 GCA_027623585.1 Planctomycetota bacterium | reverse complement strand
CTTACCGGAGCTGGCTCCGGCGCACGCGCAAGCGCCCTGCGCAAGCCGGACTCGCCGGTGCGGAGCGGCACGAGAATTTGCGGGGTGCTCTGAGCTTGAACCGCCGCGCGCGCCTCGAACTCGCAATGCGATCGGACTGGTGCGAGCGCCCGATCTGGTTGCTCGACGACGTCGCCACCACCGGCGCCACCTTGGAGGAATGCGCCCGCGTCCTGCGCGCGGCAGGATTGCGCGTGGCAGGGGCTTTGGTGCTGGCTCGCGTCGCCTGAGCGGAGCTTCGGCGTCACCGCTTACAATCCTTCGTGCGTCAACTGCACCTGAACCTCCACGGTGGCGTGGCCGGCGACATGCTCGTGGCCGCCCTCGCGGACGCGTCCGATGGGCGCGCCCTGCTGGAGCAAACTCTCGCCTCGCTACCGCTGCCGTCCGGCTCCTTCCTTTGGGAACTGCGACGCGAGCAACGCGGCGGCTTCTCGGGTCTGCGTTTTGCGGTGGACTGCCGGGAGGAGCACGCGCATCGTCACCTCGCGGACGTGCTCGAGATCCTGGCCGGCGCGGAATTGACCCCACGCGCGCGCGCTTACTCCGAAGCCTGCTTCCGCGCGTTGGCCGAAGCGGAAGGCGAAGCCCACGGCTGCGCCGCCGAGGCGGTGCACTTCCACGAAGTCGGCGCGGTGGACGCGATTGTGGACGTCGCGGCAGCCTGCGCCTTGATCGACGCGATCGACGCCGGGGCGATCTTCGCCACGGCGGTCCCGGTCGGCAGTGGAACCGTTCATGCGGCGCACGGTGAGATGCCGGTGCCTGCGCCGGGCACGCTGCGCCTTCTCAGCGGCATGCCGATCTGCGGCACGCGGTTGCGCGGTGAGCGCGCCACGCCCACAGGAGTTGCGCTGCTGCGCGCGTGGGGCACGCGCTTCGACGAACGTCCGGCCGCCAGCGTCGAAACCATTGGCCATGGACTCGGCGCGCGCGAGTTCGAGGATCGTGCGAACCTCCTGCGCGCCGAAGTCGAGCAGGTTGCCGTGGGGCAGGAATGGTTGGTTGAGCTGCGCGCGCTCGTGGACGACCGCAGCGGCGAAGAAATTGGCGCCGCGCTGGAAGCCTTGCATGCGGCCGGCGCGGTGGACGCTTTCGCGCTCGCGGCCATCGCCAAGAAAAATCGTCCCGCCTTCGAAGTCGTCGTCCTCGCCGACGCCGATCGCCAGGAAGCCCTCCGCGCGCTCTGCTTCCGGCACCTGGGCACCCTTGGCGTGCGCGTGAGTCCGCTCCGCCGCAGTCGCCTGCCGCGCAACTCCGAAGAACGCGAGACCGCGTTGGGCCGACTGCCCTTCAAGCTCCGTGACACTCCGGAGGGCCAACTCGCCAAGCCCGAGTTCGAGGTCCTGCGCGCGCGCGCACGAGCGGCCGGCCTTACGCCGCGCGAGGCGCGGGAGCGGATCGAAGGCGCCGACGGCGGCCCCGGCGCATGAACGAACGACCGCGCGGTCGCCTGGCGCCGAGTCCGACCGGCGTGCTGCATCTCGGCAATGCGCGCAGCTTCTTGCTCGCATGGCTGGACGTGCGCAGCCGGGGCGGAGAACTCCTGCTGCGCATCGAAGACCTCGACGGTCCGCGCGTGCGCGCGGGCGCCGAGGCGGAGGCGCTCGAAGACCTCCGTTGGTTGGGCCTCGATTGGGACGGCGCGCCGGTGCGCCAGAGCGAACGCGCACGGGAGTACACGAACGCTCTGCAGCAACTCGCTGCCGCGGGATTGGCCTATCCCTGTACTTGCACGCGCCGCGACGTCGAACTTGCCGCCAGCGCGCCGCACGCGGGGGAGGAGGGTCCGATCTATCCAGGCACCTGCTTCGGACGCTGGAGCGATGCAGCCGAGGCGGAAGCCGCCACTGGGCGCGCTCCTTGCTGGCGCTTCTGCGTTCCGGCGCCCGGAACTCCCGAAGCTACGGTGGCCTTCGAGGATCGCCTGCGCGGCCGCGTGGCGTGCGATGCGGGAGCTGAACTCGGCGACTTCGTGATCCATAAACGTGACGGGCAGGCGGCCTATCAACTCGCCGTGGTGGTGGACGACGCCGCGCAAGCCGTCAGCGAAGTCGTGCGCGGCGACGACCTGCTCCCGAGCACGGCGCGTCAACTCTTGTTGTTCCGCGCGCTCGGTCTGCAGGCTCCGCGCTACGCGCATCTGCCGTTGGTGGTCGGCGAGGACGGCCGCCGGCTCGCCAAACGCCACGGCGACACTTCGCTGCGCAGTCTCCGCGAGCAGGGCGTCCGACCGGAGGCTGTGGTCGGTTGGCTGGCAGCGGTCAGCGGGCTCCAGCCTCTTGCCACCCCGGCCCGGCCCGCTGATTTGGTGAAAGATTTCTCGCTGAGCCAAGTACCCCCGTCAGCGGTGGTCTGGCGCGGCAGCCTTGCTCACTGAACGCTCCGGATTGGGTCCGAGAGAGCGCGCCAAGGCCGAAGCGGCGAAGGCCGTCGAGTAAGGGCGTCCGAAGGAGTTCATCTTGAAGTCCTCCGAAGAGCCGTCCCGGTCCTGCGTCTTCAACACGTGGCGCCACAGCCGCTGCGCGTAGGCCTCGCGCTTGTCTTCCGGTAACTGCTCGATCACGCGCGCCGCGTAGTAGTGGCCGAAAAAGTAGAAGTAGCCCGAGTTGTAGTAGTAGGCCTCGTGCGGGTGCGGCCGGCCGTACGCCACGTCGAGGAATCGGTGGTCACGGAAGAAGGCATCGAGTCCGGTCACGAGATCCGATTCGGCGATCTGCAGGCCGGCGTATCCCTTGTTTCCCGCCAGCCACAGCGCGAGGTTGCAACTCTGGATCCTGGACAGCGAACCCTTGACCTGGTCGATGTTATCGAGTGAGCCCGGCGAAGGGATCGCCTTCACGTTGTAGCTGTAAGCGCCATTGGGCAATCGGCAGCCTTCCACGGTGCGCACGGCAATGCGCAGACGCTTGGCGTCAACCGGCCACCCCAATGGCTGGGCGTCCAGCATGCCGAGCACGACCACCGCGGTCGTGAACGAAGTCGCCCACATCGGCGGGACAGCCGTGACCTCCGTGTCGTAGTAGGCCCAGCCGCCTGAGGGCGTTTGATAACTGTCGAGCCGCCTAAGCAATCGGCCGCCCATCATCGCGATCGTGTGCGCGCGCGCTTTCTGCTCCTCGGCGCGATAGCGCTCGTGGCCGGCGGCTTGCGCGAGTCCGCAGAGTCCGTACGCCCAGCCCCAAACGTGATCGGTGTCCCAGTCGCTGGGCCGCTTGACGTCTGCCTCGCGCGCGAGGAAATCCACCGCGCGATCGAGCGCCGCGGTTTCGCGCTCGCCGAGGCCGGCATCCATCATTGCCATCGCGCCCAAGGCGGTGGTGGCTACCTGCCAGGACAGATGCGTCTCCAGATTCGACCAATAACCGTCGTAGGGGCCGGGCTGCGTCCAGTGACCCCACGAGCCGTCCTGGTTCTGGTGCTCGAGCAACCAGTCAAGGCTGGCGCGCAGCCCGGTCTCCGCCCGAGCGCGCTCCGGTTCCTGCGCCGGAGCGATCAAGAGCGCGGCCGCAAGTCCGAACGCGATCACTTCTGCACCGCGGCGGCCTCCGCCTCGGCGAGTTCCTTCTTCAAATCGCGAATCATGACTTCCTGCTCGGCCGAGGCGTTCTGCTGCCCGATCCGCATCGACTCTTGCTCCAGGTCGGCCAATCGCAGATCCATCTCGGCGCTCTGCACCGCCTGGCGCAGTCCGATTTGAGCCCGCGGGATGGCCACTTGGAGTTGATGGCGATGGGATTCTTCCGCCTGGCGCAATTCTTCCCGTGTGCGCTCCAGTTCGCGGCGTCCGCGGCTCAGCACGATTTCCGCCGTGCGGTTGGCGAGCTCGTTCTCCCCGTACATCTGCTCGAGTTGTTGAAGTTCCTCTTCAGCGTCTTGAGCGCCGTCCCGCATGGAGGTGAGCATGAATTCCGCTTCCTCGACGTCGGCTCGTTGCTGATAGGTTTCGAAGGCGTTGAGGTCCGCGCGCGCGTTCTCCAACGCGAAGCGCGCCTCCATCATGCGTACCTCGTGCTCGAAGAGCTGGAGGGCGTGGTCGGCAAGCGTCGCTTCGCGATCACGCTGCGCGGCTTGCAACTCTTCACGGATCTCTGCGGGGTCCCGCAGCTCCTCGATCTCAGCTTCGGCAGCGTCCGCTGCCGGCTCCTGCGCCTGGGAGAACGCGGCCGGAGTGAGCGTGGAGGCCGACAGTGAACCGGACAGCCAAGATGCGCCGAGGAGTCCGGCGCAGGTAAGGAGCAGGAGCGGAAGCAATCGCATCCGAGGAGCCTATCCGACGGAGTGAGGCGGAAAAAGAAACCGGCCCGGGCCGTCAGGCACCGGGCCGGCGTCGCGCGCCGTGGACGCGCGTCCGATCAGTCGACGTCCAGCACCCAGTGGAAGAAACTGCGCGCTGCGTTCTCTTCGCGGCGAGGGTTGCTGCGCGGGATACGCTGGTTGGTCGTGTCGCCACTGTCGAGGAACAGGCGAGACGCGGTGCGCCCGGTGTCGTCCCCTTGCACGGTCCAGCCGTTCTCGCGGTTGTAGGGATCATCAGGCTGTGCGCCCATGAAGGTACCCTGGAAGAACCTACCGGAGTCGTCCCAGCCGTCCTCCCATGCGCCGGCGAAAGTGCCCCACGCGCTGTCAGGCTCACTGGCGCAAGAAGTGCCGGCACCCAGTAGGAGCACGGCAGCGAGAAGAGAAAGGGACGGGCGGCGCAGCATCGCGAACGAGAGACGTCCAGGCTAGGGCCTGCCAGGGACAGCGTCAATCCCAGACCGCGGGGCATGAGGGCTATCCTGTGCGCCCTTGGCCCAATCCTTCCCGCGCCCCCGTGGCACGCGCGACCTGCTGCCGGACGACCTCGTCCTGATCCGGCACCTCGAGCGAACCGCCCGCCGCGTCGCCGAAACGGGCGGCTGCGTCGAGGTCCGTCCGCCCTTGTTCGAGGACACGCGGCTGTTCGCGCGCTCACTCGGCGACGCGACGGACGTGGTCGAAAAGGAAATGTTCACGGTCCCGCGTCGCAGTGAGAGCGAGCAGTCCGGGAGCGAGGACAGCGGCGGCTACACCTTCCGTCCCGAGGGCACGGCCGGCGCCGCGCGCGCCTATCTCGAAGCCGGTTTCCCGCAGCGTGGACCGCTCCAGAAGTGGTACTACCTCGGCCCGATGTTCCGCTACGAGCGGCCTCAGAAGGGTCGCGAGCGTCAGTTCACTCAGTTCGGCGTCGAGATCTTCGGTGCTGCTGGTCCGCTCGCCGACGCCGAAGTCGTCGAGATCGCGCTGCGTTTTTTCGAGGCGCTCGGCTTCGGCGCGGAACTGGAAGTGCGCGTGAATTCGATGGGAGATCCCGCGGATCGCGATCGCTGGCGCGAATCCCTCCGGGGCTACTTCGAGCCGCAACTCGCGGAACGCTGCTCAGACTGCCGCGACCGATTCGCGCGCAACGTGTTCCGCTTGCTCGATTGCAAGGTCGAGCGCTGCCGTGAACTCAGCGCCGGAGCGCCGGATCTGTTCGCCGTGATGGGGGAGGACGCACGCGTCCACCACGAAGGCTTTCTCGACGCGATGTGCGCGCTCGGCCGGACGGTGCGCGAGGATCGCGGGATCGTGCGTGGACTCGACTACTACACGCGCACGGTTTTCGAGATCCATTATCCGCCGCTGGGCGCGCGCTCGGCGCTGTGCGGCGGCGGACGCTACGACGGCCTCGTCGCCGAACTCGGTGGACCGGCCACGCCGGCGGTTGGATTCGCGATCGGCTTCACGCCGACCGAGATCGCTCTCGCCGCGCTTGAGTTGCCGAGTGAATCGGAACTCGCTGACTTGCGTGGCGCGCTCGCGCCAGAGGTCTGGTGCGTTGCCGTGACCGAGGAGGAGCGGCTTCCAGTGCTTCGCCTCGCGCAGGCCTTGCGCAAAGCCGGACGCCGCGCCGCGCTCGACCTCCGCGGCAAGTCCGTGGGCGCGCAGATGAAGGAAGCTGGCAAGAGCGGCGCCGCCTGGCTTGCCGTGCTCGGTCCGGATGAGCGGACGAGCGGCGCACTCACTCTGCGTTCGCTGGCCGGCGAAGTGGAGATTCCCGCCGCCCTGAGCGCGGACCTCGATGCCGCGCTGCGCGCTGCACTCAAGGATCCAGGATCGCGCTGATGCTGCTGGTCTTCGGCGGATCCTTCGACCCGGTCCACCGCGGCCACGAGGCGATCGCCGATGCGGCGCGGAGCGCCTACCCGGGCGCGCGCTTGTTATGGATCCCGGCGGCTCATGCCCCGCACAAACCCGGGCGCTCGCCCGCGGCCGCTGCCGATCGCCTCGCGATGCTGCAACTCGTCGTCCGGACGCGTCCTGGGGAAATCATTCACACCGGTGAACTTGAGAGGCCGCCGCCGTCCTTCATGGTGGACACCCTGGACGAATTACGCGCCCTCCATCCGGGAGAAGACTTCACGCTGCTGATCGGCGCCGATTCCTTGGACCACCTCGCCCGTTGGCGTGATCCGGAGCGGCTGTTCTCCGCGGCCGCGTTCGCAATCGTGCCACGCCAAGGCGCCGGAGAGGAGAGGTTGACCGAGTTCCAATCCAGCCTGCCGACAGTCCTCGCCGAGCGCTTTCGCGCCAAGTGGCTGCAGATGCCGCTGGTTGCCGAGAGCAGCACCGCCATTCGCGCAGCGTTGCGCGAAGGCCGACACCTGCAAGGCCTACGCCCCGAGGTGGAACAGGAGATTCGGCGCCGCGGCCTCTACGGCGCGCAGCCCTGATCGGTGATTCACCAGAGTTCGATCTTGGACTGCAGGCGCAGTCCGGCGAGCAATTCTTCGCGCTCCTGCCAACTCGGCTCCGCCGCCATCCACTGTTCAACGAGCTCATTGCGGACGCGATGGAACTCGGAGGTCGTTCGTTGGATGACTTGGACGACGTGGAATCCGGCGCTGGATTCGATCACTGCCGAAATCTCCCCGACCTCGAGTTGCTCCACCGCTGTTCCGAAGGCTGCACCATAGAGTCCAGGCCGGAACGCGGCGAGCACTCCGCCGCTCTGGTTCGAGGCTTGATCGTGCGAGAACTCGGCGGCGACGGCGGCGAATTCGGCTCCGCCGAGCAAGCGCTGGCGCGCCTCGGCGCCAAGGACGCGGGCCTCTTCCTTGATGGTGTCCTGGCTCAAAGATGCAGGATCCGCGCCGTCACGGATGCGTTCCGCGCGCAGGACGTGCGGCATGCACAAGATTTGGCGCAGTTCCACCTTGACTCCGCCCGGGCCGTACTCGGCATCGAATAAAACGCGTAGCCGCTCATCGCTGGCGATGCGCGTTGCACGCACCAGCGCGTCCAAGCCTCCGTTGCGCGTGAACTCGGTCCGAAGGTTGTCCCGCAGAGTGTCGAGGCCGAATCCGCGCGCGCGCATCTCGAGCTCGACCGTCGCAGCGTCGCGTCCTTGCATCAACTGCTCCATACGCTCCTGGACGCGTTTCTCGACGTCGGCTTCATCCGCCGCAACTCCGAAGCGCTCGCAAGCCGCCTTGATCAGACGGTCGTCCACCATCTGGGGGAGCAGCCGCTTGCCGGTTTGCCGCCAAAGGTAGTCTTTGTACTCCTCGAGGCGCAGTTCTTGGCCGTCGATGCGAGCGACCACTTCCTGCGGGAGCGGCTCTTGAGCGGGCTCCTGGTGCACCTTGAGCGCGAGGCTGAGGGTGAGGAGCGGTCCGAGGACGAAGAGGGTGCGATGCATGGCTGAAGGTCTCGTGAATGGCCGGTTGCGGCCCCGGCATGGGGATTCGACAATACCCGGCCCCTGGGCGTCACGGAAGAGCCGGGCGTGGGGTGGATTCTTGCGTTGATCGCGCTCATCTCGGACCTGCATTCCAACCTCGAAGCGCTCGACGCAGTGCTTCGAGACGTGGAGGCTCAGAAGCCGGACACGATCGTTTGTCTCGGCGACATCGTCGGCTACGGCGCGAGTCCACGCGACGTCATCCTGCGCACGCGGGAGGTTTGCCAGGTGGTGCTGCAAGGCAACCACGACGCGGCGCTGCTCGACGATCGCGATGCCGCGGGCTTCAACGAACGCGCGTTGCGCGCGATCGAATGGACGCGCGCCGCGCTTGACGCCGAGCGCGAAGAGAATTGGCCGTTGTGGGATTGGCTCGGCGGGCTGGTGCCGTCGATGGACGCGACGCCGGACGCTGGCGCGGAAACGGTGCATTTGGTGCATGCTTCGCCGCGGCATCCGCTCGCCGAATACTTGATGCCGAACTTCGGCCCGGAAAACGAGCGGGTTGCCGGCAGTTTTGCCGCAGCGCGCCACCGGCTGACTTACTACGGCCACACGCACCATCCCGGTTGGTTCGCCGAAGGCGATGCCTTTCGTCGCGCCGTCGATAACGACGCGAGCTTGAAGATCGAGCCGGGACGGCGCTACATGATCAACGTCGGAAGCGTGGGACAACCGCGCGACGGCGACCCGCGCTCCAGCTATGCGCTCTTTGACGGCGAAACGGTGCGCTGGCGCCGGGTCGCATACGACCACCAGGCCGCTGGCCGCCGGATTCTCGAGGCCGGCTTGCCTGCGAGCCTCGCCGAGCGACTTTTGGTTGGCCGCTGATTCGGAACTACGCGATGGGAAGAAGGATTTTCACGATTGCTCTCTGGTCGCTCGTCGCGATCCTCATCGTTCGTACCTGCATGCCATCGCCGGCCGAACCGGAGGTCGCGATCGGCACGCCCCCCGAGGAGGACTGGTCCCAACCGGGACCGGAGTCTTATCCGCTGGTGCTCGAGAACTCGGTGTTGCGCACCGAATGGAGCGTGCGCGGAGCTTCCTGTGGGCGCGTGTTGCTCAAGCAGTACCTGGATCACCGCATCGAGGGCGAGCCGCGACCGGAGGACTATCTGGTGCTGCACGACAGCGCGCGGGTGCAGGGCAAGAATCCCAGCGGCGGCATCGTATATCGCAAACGCGACGCATTCCGGCTCACCGAGACCTCCGACGTCCTGCTGCCCGCGGATCCGGAGACCCGCGTCAAGCCCAACTTGGACGGCGTGGAGTGGGAGGTTGAGGAAGATCTCTCCCAGAATCAACTGAGCTTCCGGTGGACCGCTCCGAACGGCGTCCAAGTGCTGAAGGTCGTGCGTCTGGCGGAAAACTCCTACCACTTCGAGGCCGAAGTCACGGTGATCGCGCCGACCGATCCGGGAGAGCTGCTCGGCCGCGACATCGCCCTGCGCATCGGCACCGGCGGCGGCATTCAAGTCACGGTCGACCCTTACTACCAGAACCCATGGGCGGCCGTCGGTTTGACTGCGCACGGCGCTCTCGATGACGTGGATTTTTTCCACCCGCGCGGCACGCTGCCGCCGTCGCGCGCCGTGGCCAAGCGCTGGAGCGGATCGATCCCGATGATCGCCGAAGGCTCCAAATATTTCATCAACGCGATCCACGCGCTCGAGCGCGACTTCGACGGCGCCGTCGCGGAGGTGCTCTTCGACGACGCAGCCTTCATCGCGGCTGCTCCAGGGTCCGCAGCCGGGGCGACGATCCGTCGCAACCCTTCCGACCTCGACTACTGGTCGCGAACCTCGATTGGCGGGGATTTCACTCTGCGTCTGCATGCAGCTTCGACCAGCGAACGCCGCTCGTTCCGCTGGTACGTCGGTCCCAAGGACAGTTCGATCATGGACAAGGCGATCTACGGCCCACTCTCCGAGCTGCCGGACGCCGCCGACTACTCGACCTCCTGGTTTTACAAGATCTTCCTGACGCCTTACGTCGCGCCGGTGATCCTGACGCTGCTGAAGTTCTTCCAGTCGATCGTCGGCAACTGGGGAGTGGCGATCATTCTGCTGACCGTGTTGGTGCGCGTTCTGGTGTTCCCGATCACGCGGCACAGTCAGGTCAAGATGGCGGAATACTCCACCAAGATGCAGAAGGTCAAGCCGATGCTCGAGGCGGTGAATCAGAAGTACGCGAACGACAAAGAGAAGAAGCAGATGGAAACCATGAAGATCTACAAGCAGCACAAGCTGACCCCTCCGGTCGGCGGCTGTCTGCCGATCTTCTTGCAGATGCCGGTTTTCATCGGCCTATTCGCGGCCTTGCGCTCTTCGATCGACCTGCGCCTGAAGCCCTTCACCCTGTGGATCCAGGATCTATCGGTCCCCGACCGGTTCATCGACCTCGGCCACCCACTGGTCGACGTGATGTTGCTGCGCTCCATCACCAGCCTGAACATTCTGCCCTTGCTGATGGTCGTGTTGTGGATCATTCACCAGCGCTCGATGCCGAAGCCGACCGATCCGCAGCAGTTGCAGATGTACAAGATCATGGCGTTTATGCCGGTGATGTTCGGCTTGCTGCTCTACAACTACGCGTCCGGACTTTCGCTCTACATGATCACTTCTTCCGCGCTCGGCATCTTCGAGCAGAAGGTGATCCGGAAACATTGGCCGGTGGCACCGCCCGCGGCGACCGGCACGGTCTTGTCCCCGCCGGGTAAGGCCAGGTCGTAGCTACTTCGAGCCGAATCGACGCGATCTTCGCGCAGGCGACTCCGCGTGGCGGTGCGGAACGCGGCGTTCTAAGGCTCTCTGGCCCCGATCTGCTCGATCGCGCCGACCTTCTGCTGCCCTACGGCCTTCCGCGGCCCTCGCGGCCGCCCCGGCGCGAGGTGCTGCATGGCAACTGGGAAGGATTGCCCGGAGCGTCGGAGGCGTGCGCCGTGTGGGTGATGCCTGGCCCGCGCTCGGCCACGGGAGAGGACGTGATCGAGCTGCACCTGCCCGGCTCTCAACCCTTGCTCGACGCTGCGGCGGCGGAACTGCTCGCACGCGGCGTCCGGCGCGCCGAGCCGGGCGAGTTCACGCGACGCGCGTTCTTGAACGGACGCCTCGACCTCGTGCAGGCCGAAGCCGTGCTCGACCTGGTCCAGGCGCGCAGTTCCGCGGGGGCTCGCGCCGCGGCTGCGGTGCTGACTGGATCGCTCGGTCGAGAAATGGAGGCGGCGCGCGAAGCCCTGACTGCGGCGTTGGTCGAAACCGAGGCGGGTCTCGACTTCGAGGAAGGCGACTCGCAGGATCTCCGGCCCTCCGAGATCGCTGAGCAGCTCGCGATCGCGCGCGTGGCGCTCGCCAGCGGCAGGACCAGTGAAAGGCAACGCGGCGCACGGCAGCAGTTCGAGTTCCGCATCGCTCTCCGCGGCCGG
>JAQBVK010000054.1 GCA_027623585.1 Planctomycetota bacterium | reverse complement strand
GCCGGACCATGCCCAGGCGCGCAGGGTTGCGAGCGGCTCCAAGCCGAGCTCATGCGCGCGCGTTTCCGTGGTGAGCAGCAGCGCCACCGCGCCGTCCGTGATTTGGCTGGAAGAGCCCACCGTGACGATGCCATCGGGTTTTTCGAAGAAGGGCTTCAATTTGGCGAGCGCTTCGAGCGATTGACCCTTGCGCACGCCGTCGTCGTGCTCGATCGACGCACTGTCGCGCGCGCCG
The DNA here is from genome assembly GCA_027623585.1 of Planctomycetota bacterium. Taxonomy (GTDB): domain Bacteria; phylum Planctomycetota; class UBA1135; order UBA1135; family UBA1135; genus JAQBVK01. The sequence continues at coordinate 11,163 of JAQBVK010000054.1, read as the reverse complement.
AGCGGCGGCACCGGCAAGATTTCTCGCGCAAGGCGTCCCGCGGCCTGCGCCGCCTCCACTCTTTGATGCGAACGTAGCGCGAACTGATCGCTCTCTTCGCGCGTGATGCCGAAATCGCGCGCCAGTAACTCGGCAGTCTTGCCCATGATCAGGCCGGTGGTGGGGTCGGTAAGGCCTTCCATCAGCGTGATGCGCGGCTGCAGCATCGACAGCCGGAAGCTCGCCATCGTGGCGAGTTTCTCTCCGACGCTGCGCGCGCGCGCGAGCCGGGCAAACCACGCGGTGGCGCTCTCGTTGAAGGCGAGCGGGTAGCCGCTCATGTGTTCGACGCCGACGCAGAGGTTCAGATCGCCGATCCCGGCGAGCAGGTTCGCGGCGGCGCTGGTCACGGCTTCGAAGCCGCTCGCGCAGTTGCGCGCCACGGTGCGCGCGGGCACCGACATCGGGACTCCGGCGCGCAGTCCGATCACGCGCCCGACGTTGGCTTGCGTAAACGGGGGGCCGACGCAGCCGGCCACGACTTCGGAGAGCAGTGCGGGGTCCACGCCAGCCCGCGCGAGGGTCTCACGCGCAACCAACGCACCGAGATGTGCGGCGTCCTCTTTCATGAAGACGCCACCCGCCTTGACGAAGGGAGTGCGCAGGCCGGCGACGAGCACCAGTCGAGGGTCGCCGGAGCGGAAGGCGTAGCGAAGGCTCAAGGTAATTTCTGGACAGGGAAGGGTTAACGTCGTAAACTTTACAGCGTAAACCTGTCGATAGCAAGAGCGGCAGCAGAGATGGCGGCACGACCTACCAAGAAACCCGCGGCTCCCGGCCGCACCGCCAGCCGCAGCGTCGGGCGGGGCGGCGCGGACCTGCGCCGGCGGCTGCTCGATGCGGCTCGCCGCCAACTCGTGCAGCACGGCTACGTCCACTTAACTATGCGGCGGGTGGCGGCGCGCGTGGGCGTGACCGCGACTGCGATCTACCTGCACTTCAAGGACAAGGACGATCTGATCCACGCCCTGATCGATGAGGGCATGGAGGCGCTCCAACTCGCGCTCGAAGCCTCCGATGAGCGCGCCGCGCCGCCGCGCGCGCGCCTCGAGGGCTTGTGCCGCGCGATGATCGAATTCGGCGTCTCCAATCCGGAGTACTACGAGATCATGTTCCTGCTGCACCCGCAGCGCATGTCGCGCTACCCCACGGACAAGTACCGCCGTGCGCGCCACAACCTAGAGCGTTTCGCCGACGCGGTGGATCCTTTCGTGAAGAAGGGTGATCCGCTGATGGCGACTCACGCGCTATGGTGCTTGCTGCACGGCATCATCTCGCTGCGGCTCGCGGGGCGTCTCGATTCCTCGCTCGATCCTGACGAATTCACCGACGAAGCCGTGACTCGCGGCCTGCGCATGCTCGGCGCTTGATTCATGCTGACCTTCCTTTCTCTGCTCGCTTTCATCGCCGGCGCTCTTGCGCTCGGCTTCTTCAGCCTTCCGCTCGGCGCGTGGACGCTGTTCTTCGCCGCGTTCTTGCTGCTCTGGAACGCGCATTGGCTGATCTGGATCGGCTTTCTCGCCCTCGCCGTGCTGTTCAATCTGCCGCTGCTGCGGCGGACCGTGATTACCAGTCCGCTGATGGGCTTCCTCGACCGCGCCGGCCTGTTGCCGAAAATCTCGGCGACTGAGCGCGAGGCCTTGGAAGCGGGCACCGTCTGGTATGAAGGCGAGTTGTTCTCCGGAAACCCCGACTTCGAGCGCCTGTTCGAGGAACGCATTCCGGCTCTCACCGACGACGAAGAACGCTTTCTCGCCGGTCCCGTCGAGGAGGTCTGCGCGATGTGCGATGACTGGCAAGTCCACCAGCGCCGCGACCTCTCGCCCGCAGTATGGGAGGCTTTGCGCAGCAAAGGATTCTTCGGCCTGATCGTGCCGAAGGAATACGGCGGCCGCCAATTCTCAGCTGCGGCGGTCAGCGAGGTGATCGGCAAGCTCTCGACGCGTTCGATTCCGCTCGGCATTACGGTGATGGTGCCGAACTCGCTCGGACCGGCCGAACTACTCGCGCACTACGGCACCGAAGCCCAGAAGCGCGACCTCCTGCCGCGCCTGGCGCGCGGAGAATTGCTTCCCTGTTTCGCGCTGACCGAGCCGCACGCCGGGTCGGACGCCGGTTCGATCCGCGCCTCCGGCGTGGTATTTCGAGACGCCGGCGGAGAGTTGAAGCTGCGCCTCGACTGGGAAAAGCGTTACATCACGCTGGCTTCGCGCGCGAACTTGATCGGCCTCGCCTTCAAGCTGTACGATCCTGAAAACCTGCTCGGCCATGGAGCCGACCCCGGCATCACCTGCGCCCTGATCCCGGAGGACGCGTCCGGCATCACGCGCGGCAAGCGCCATGATCCGCTCGGCGTGCCATTCATCAATTGCCCCTTCGAGGGCAAAGACGTGGTGGTGAGCGTCGATGCCATCATCGGCGGACCCGAGCGCGTCGGCCAGGGCTGGCGCATGTTGATGGAACAACTCGCCGCCGGACGCGGCATCATGCTGCCCGCGCAAGCGGCCTTCGGCACCAAGGCTTTCGCTCGAGTGGCGGGCGCGTACAGCGCGGTGCGCAAGCAGTTCGGAGTGCCGATCGGCCGTTTCGAAGGCGTGCACGAACCGCTCGCGCGACTCGGCGGCAACGCTTACTTGCTGGAGGGCGCGCGGCGCTTCACTTGCGGCGCACTCGACGGCGGCGCCAAGCCGGCGGTGGTCTCGGCGATCGCGAAGTATCACTTCACCGAGATCATGCGAAGCAGCGTGGCCGACGCAATGGACATCCTGGGCGGCGCGGCGATCAGCCGCGGACCTCGCAACCCGCTCGCGCATGCTTGGTGGTCGGCGCCGATCTCGATCACGGTCGAGGGCGCCAACATTCTCACGCGCACCTTGATGATTTTCGGGCAAGGCGCGATTCGTTGCCATCCGTGGGCGCAGAAGGAGATCATGGCGCTCGAGGCCAAGGACGTGAAGGCTTTCGATCATGCCTTCTGGAGCCACGTCGGCCACGTGGTCTCGAACCTTTGCCGGGCGAAGGTGCTGTCACTGACGCGCGGTTACGCCGCGAGCGTGCCGGGACGTACCGCGACGCGCCGCGATCTCCAGAAGCTCGCCTGGGCTTCGGCCAACTTCGCCGCGCTCGCCGACGTCGCGATGGGACTGCACGGCGCCGCGATGAAGCGCAAAGAAACCTTGGCCGGCCGCTTCAGCGACGTGTTCTCGTGGACCTATCTCGCTGCCGCCACCATTCGTCGCTATGAGGACGACGGCTGCAAGCGCGAAGATCGGCCGTTCTACCGCTGGGCGATGGATCACTCCTTCGCTCAGATGCAGAAAGGCTTTGACGGCATTCTGCGTGAGTTCGGCCATCCCGCATTGAATTGGTGGATGCGCGGCCCGGCCGCTCTGTGGGCGCGGATCAATCCGCTCAGCACCGGTCCGCGCGACGCCGACGTGCAAGCGATCGCCGAGATCTTGCAAACTCCCGGCGCGCAGCGCGATCGGATCACCGCGGGCGCTTACCGTCCGAGCGGCGATGCCGAACCGCTCGCGCGCCTTGAAGAAGCTTTCCGCCTGTGCGTGCAAGCCGATGAAATCGCGCACACTCTGCGCGTCGCCGTGAAGAGCGGCAGGCTGCCGAAGCTTCCGCTCGAGCAACTCGTGCCGAAAGCGATCGAGGAGGCCATCATCACGCGCGAGCAGGCCGAATCGCTGCAGCGCGCCGAAGCCGCACGCTCGGACGTGATTCAGGTCGATGCCTTCACCGAGGAGGAATACCTGTCCACGGCGGAGCGAGGGGGTTGGGCAGCGACGGCTAAGACCTGATCCGAGTGCGATTTCCTCCCTTCCACCCGCATCGGCTCCTGCGCGACCGCCACGCGATGACGATCGCGGGCGCGCGATGGCCGCGCGGCTTGGAAGAGTTCGAGGAAGAAGCGCGTGATTTCTGGCTGCACGTGGATCGTGAAACCTCGGTCAAGATCGAGACTCATTGGCAGCGCGATCCCGAAGCGCCGGTGTTGATCCTGGTGCACGGCCTGATGGGAAGCGCGCGCAGCCCGTACATGCTCGGCACCGCAGCCAAGGCCTTCGCGCGCGGTTTCTCGACCCTGCGGCTCAACATTCGCAACTGCGGCGGCACCTGGGATCGCACGCCCACGCTCTACAACGCAGCCTTGACCGAAGACCTGCAGGCGCTCACCGCCTGGGTCGGCGAACATCATCCGCGCAGCCGCGTCGGCGTGGCCGGTTTCTCGATCGGCGGCTCGATCGTCGCGCACACTGCGGCGCTGTGGGGCTCGAAGCCGCCCGCCGACGTGCGCGCAATTTCTCTGGTCAGCACGCCCTTCAATCTGGTGACCTGCTGCCGCGCGATGCACACCGGCCTGATGAACCGGCTCTACATGCAGAACTTCCTGCGCGGTTTCCGCGCGGCGCTGCGCGGCAAAGCGGAACTCTATCCGCACCTCTATCCCTTCGACGCTGCGCGCGGCTTTCGCGACTTCTACACCATGGATCACCTCTGGACCGCGCCGTCCTTCGGCTATCGCAGCGCCAACGATTACTACAACCGCGCGAGCGCCTTGAAGGCGCTTCCCGGCATCGAGTTGCCAGGATTGGTGATCCATTCCGAGGACGATCCCTTGGTACCCTACAACGCGCGCGATCTCGCGGGCCTGAGGGCGCGTCCGAATCTGCAACTTCTGATGACGCGCTGGGGCGGACACAACGCCTTCCTCGGCGCCGCGCCCGCTGGCGAAGGCTCAAATCGCGACGTGGATCGCTGGTGGGCGGAGAACCGCCTGGTGCAGTGGTTCTCCGCCGTCTGCCAGTGAGGCTGCGCTACCAGATCACGACGCGCGCATCCATCGGACGCGCCATCGGCGCGCCGGCTTCAATTCCCCAAGCCTTCGCGAACTCCGGCAGGTTCGACAACGGACCGTTGCAGCGGAACTCGTTGGTGGCGTGCGGATCCACCGAGACCTGCACCTTCAGCGCCTCCGGGCGGCTGTTCTCGCGCCACGCGATTGCCCATTGACGGAAGAAGCGCTGCTCCGGCGTCAAATCGTGGAGCGTGCCCAGCGGATGCCGCGCCATCGCGAGCTGCATCGCGCGATACGCCATCTTGATGCCGCCGAGGTCCGCGATGTTCTCTCCCAGCGTGAGCTGGCCGTTGAGCATCACGCCCGGAATCACTTCGTGCGCGTCGGCCTGCTCTACCAACTTTTGCGCGCGGCGCATGAATTCGGCGCGGTCGGCTTCGGTCCACCACATACGGAACACGCCGTCGGCGTCGAATTGGCTGCCCTGATCGTCGAAACCGTGAGTGATTTCATGGCCGATGATGCCGCCCATGGCTCCGTAGTTGGACGCCACGTCCATCTCCTCGCTGAAGAAGGGCGGCTGCATGATCGCGGCGGGGAACACGATCTCGTTGCGCATCGGGTGGTAGTAGGCGTTGACGGTTTGCGGCGTCATGCCCCAATCATCCGGATCGGTCGGCTTGCCAACTTTGGACAACGCGTCGTCGGTGCCGAAACGCGCCGCGGCGAGCGCGTTCTTGAAGTATTGCCCTTCTTCGAAGTGCAGTTCCGAGTAGTCCTGCCATTTGGCGGGATAGCCGATCTTCACGCCGAAGGCGTCCAGCTTCTTGAGCGCCTGCGCCTTGGTCTCGGGTCCCATCCACTCGATGCTCCGCAAGTTCTCCCGATAGGCGGCGAGCAAGTCGGCCACCATGATTTCGGCGATCTGCTTCGCGCGCGGAGTGAAGGCTCGCGCTACGAAAGCCTTGCCCACCGCTTCGCCGACCGCGGCGTTGGAGGCGGTGAGCACGCGCTTCCAGCGCGGCTGCAACTCCTGCGCGCCGGTCAGAGTGCGCGCGAAGTCGAAATCTTCTTCGACGAAGGCGCGCGGCATGAAGTCGGACATCGCGTTGACGAGCCGGAAGCGCAGGTACGCGCGCCATTCCTCAAGCGGATGAGCGGCGATGACGCCGTTGAGACCCTCGAAGTAGCGGGGAGTGGCAAGGTTCACCACGCTTTGAGGCTCCGCGCCGAAGCCGCTCATCCATGGTTCGAGCGGGAAGGACGGAAGCGCCGCCACCGCATCCGCGAAAGAGATCTCATTGGCGAGGTTGTTGAGGTCGCGCATCTCGACCGGGCTCAGCGAGATTTCAGCGAGCGCGGTTTCCAGCCGGAGCAGGCGCGCGGCATCCGCCGCGGCCTCGGTGCTGCCGATGCCGAGCAACTCGAAGGTGCGCGCGACGTGCTGTTCGAAGGCCACGCGGATCGCGACGCGCTCGGGGTCTGCCGACAGGTAGTAGTCGCGCTCGGGCAGGGAGAGACCGCTTTGGATCAGAAACAGCACGGTGCGCTGCGGATCCACCAGGCTGGCCTCCGGGCCGGCGCCGAACATCGCGTCCACGCCGATGCGGTGCAGTTGCGCCACGACCTCCACGAGTTTCTCCGTCGAGCGGATGCTGTCGACGCGCGCGAGTTCCGGCGCCAGAGGCCGGATGCCGAGCGACTCGATCCGGTCTTCGTCCATGCCGCTCGCCCAAAAAGTGCCGACCAGCCGCAGGTCCGGCTCGAATGAGGGATCATTACGCCGCTCGGCCGCTTCCTCCAGCACGTCGCGCAGCACCAGTTGGTTGCGCTCGTGGATCTCGTGGAAGACGCCGAAGGAGGAGTACTCCGCCGGCACCGGGTGAGACTTCAGCCAACTTTGGTTGACGTGCTCGTAGAAGTCTTCGGAGGCGGTTGGGGCGGCGGCGCAGGCAGCGAACAGCAGGGCTGCCACGGCTGCGAGAGAGCGCGGAGTGAAACGGATCATCGGCGCAGATTCTAAGTGCACCGGCGAGCCGCGTTCCGCGTTCAGGGATAGTCCACGAAGGCGGTGCGTCCCAAGAGTGGCGGACGGCTCGCTCCCGAAGCAATCCCTGCGAAGCCGATCGTGCGGCCGAGCCACGACCCTCGCGGCGGCAAGGCCGCTTCGAGGACGCCGTCGGTACCAGTGAGGCCAGAGGCGGCGCGCACCGCGGTGCGCGGATCGAAGCCGAGCGGACCATACGGAGTCGAATAGCTGCCCAGCGTCAGCGACCACGCGAGCGCCGCTCTGCCGCCCGCGCGCCCAGCGACGCCGACGAAGATCGAAGCTCCGCCTTCGATCGCCCACACCGGCGGCATCCGGCAATCGCTCTCGGCAGACCACGGCTCGCCGTACGCTCCGGCGCCGAGCGTGGTGCTCAGCAAGTTCTCGTCTCCGCGCACCTCGCACTCGAGCACCGCGGTGACGATTCTCCGGTGCACGCGATACTGCTCGGCTCCCGGCAATGGATCACCATTCGAAGGAGAGTCGGTGCAGCCCGTGTGTCCCATGCCGATCACTTCCCAATACGCGTCTCGCCGCGACGCCATACCAGCCTCCTCAAACCAAGCATGCACCCCGCTCGGCGGCACCAGCGTGTCCACGCTGCCGGCGATCCACCACGCTGCGCCGTCGAAGGCGCGCATCGCCGCAATGCCAGCAGGTTCCTGCGCCGCCTGCAATCCCACGATCGTGCGCACGCGCGGCTCGATCCCGATCAGAAGCGAAAGCGTGCCTCCACCCATGGAATGCCCAATCGCGCTCCACGGCGCGATGGGATCCACCATATCCGCCAACCAGGACAAGGGATCGGCGGATTCGTCCTCCATCCACCACAGCGCGGCGCGCGTGTCCCGCGCGAAGGCCTGGCGATTCGGGAAGACGCCGGATTCCGTGTCCGTGCTCGAAACCACGTAGCCCCAGGACGCGAGGTGGGTGCAGAGAAGGTCGTAATTGGCGGCGCTCCCGAGCCATCCGTGTTGGAAGCCCACCAGCGGATAAGGGCCTCCGACAGGGTCTGCGGGCGCATTTTGGCCATTCACCGTCGCGGGGTAATACACCCGCGCGTCCACGATGCCCTGCCCGAAGCGCAGGTCCTGAAAACTCTCATCCCGCCAGCCGACCGGGAACGGACCGGGGTCCTCAGGAAGTTGGAATGAAAGGAAGAGTAGGAGGGGAAGAAACGTGAGCATGCCGAGCGTCTACAGGAGCGGGCTTGAAGGGGATCGGTTCCATCCTAATGGAAAGAGCGATTGTAGGGCTTTCGGGACGCGCATGCGGAGTACGGGATTCCGGCTCCGTCGCTCGGCAGGGAGCACCGTGGACGAGGGAGACCCGCTGGCCCGGATCGCACAGTCTTGTTCGCGCGGCGCCTGCCAGCCGCGCGGCAAGCTTTATTGGCGCCGCTGCTAGGATCGCGCTGTGCGGTTTGCCCGGCCGGTTCAGGTGCGCCTTCGCGGCGCTGGCGATCGCGACGCTCGGGCTGTCGTGGTGGACGAGCCGGGATCCGGTCATCGCCGGACGTTCGCGGGCGCTGGCAGATGCGGAGTCGTTTGAAACGGCGCTTTCCGCGCGCGGACGGGTCTGAGCCCCCCAAATAGGGGGGTTTCAGGGCGCCCGCCCTCAAGGGAGCGGCTCCCAGCGGCCGATGAACGGGCGGATCCTTCCGGTCCGCCCATGGCTTCAGCCGCCGACCTCCGCACCTATCTCTCCTGCGTGAAGGAATTCGCGCAGGAGGACCTCGACGTCGCCAGGCGCAGCGCCGAGGAGCTCGGCCGGGATATCGCGCACCAGGGGCAGGCTCCGCACTTCCTCGAAGAGATGCACGCGCTTGCGATCCGCGAGCTCTCCAAGAATGGGGTTGCACCGAGCAACGAGGAGATCGAGGCCGCGCGCCGCGTCTTCGCGCAAGCGTTGTTCGCCTATGCCGAGGTGGTCCAGCTCCAGAACGGTCCGATCTTCCCGATCGGCGCGCCCGACGGCGCCTGGCTGGGGCTGCATCCGGAGGAAAGTCAGGAGCGGCTACGGCTCGCGCTGGCGGCTTCCGGTCTCGCGAGTTGGCGCTGGGACCTGCAATCCAAGCGCTTCGAAGGGGATGAACGTTTCCTCACTCTCTTCGGGTGGAACTTCGACCCGAAGGAGCAGTTGCGCACGGACGAAGATTTTCTCGCCGCCGTGCATCCGCAGGACTTGGGCAAGGTCGTCGAGGCCATCTTCAAACTGCTTGCGCACAACGCGCCCTTCGATCTCGAGTACCGGCTGCTCGCCAACGGCCAGACGCTGCACGTCTCCAGCCGCGCGATCGTGAAACGCAACAACGCCGGAGTCGCCGAGCAGATGTTTGGAGTCAGTCTCGACATCACCGAGCGCAAGGCGTTGATCGCCGACTTCGAGCTGATCTCCCACATGGATCCGCTCACCGGCGTGCTTAACCGCCGCGGGCTCGATCGCGCCATGGTGACGGAATCGCAGCGTCGCAAACGCCACGGCGGCGAGATGCACGCGCTGTTCCTCGACCTCGACGACTTCAAGCGTCTCAACGACGTCTACGGCACCGCCACCGGCGACGCCGTGCTGATCACGGTCGCGCGTCTGCTCACCGATTGCGTGCGGGTCACCGACCACATCGCGCGCGTCAACAGCGACGACTTCCTGGTGATACTGCCGAACACGCGGCGCGCCGAGGCGCGCATGGTCGCGATGAAAATCCACGAGGCGCTCCGCCAGGCCGTCGTCACTGAGCGCTATCCGCAACTGCGCATCAACGCCTCCGGCGGCCTGGTGTCCGCAGGTCTGGAGAGCGAGAGCACCTCCGATCTACTCATTCGCGTCGAGCGCTCGTTGGCGCGCGCGAAGCGCCTCGGCAAGGGCCAAGTGTGGGTGGACAACGCGCTCTTCCAGAGCGAAGCCGCGGCTTCCGTGAGTTGGGAACAACTCGCGCGCGAGATCTCTGATCCGACGACCTACTTCTCGGTGAAGCAGCCGATCATGGATCTGCGCACCGATGCGCTCTACGGCTACGAGGTCCTGGCGCGTAACGTAAGTTCGACGCTCGCGAACCCGGAGGACTTCTTGAACTTCGCGATGGACGCGGGACTCGCGCGCCAAGTTGACCTCAACGCGTACTCCGCGTGCTCGGCGCTGTGCAACGAGATTCCTTCCGAACTCTCCTGTCACCTCAACATTCTTCCTTCGACGCTGATGAGCACGCCGATCGCGGAGCTGATGGCGAAACTGCCGCCGAAAGGTTCGCGCCGTCGTTTCTGCATCGAAATCAGCGAGAAGGAAACCATCGGCGACGCCGGCAAGATGCTGAAGTACGTCGACGAGATGCGCGCCGCCGGAGTGCGCGTGGCGATGGACGACATCGGCTTCGGCCGCTCCTGCCTCGAAGCCTTGATCATGCTCGAGCCGGAAGTCGTGAAGATCGACCGCATCATGGTCGACAAATTCTCCGACGATCTGGGCCGCCGCCGCATCTTGGAGCGCATGCTGCGCGTGATCTCCACCTGGGGCGCAGTCACCGTGGCGGAAGGCATCGAGCGCGAAGAGGATCTCGAGGCGTTGCGCGAAATGGGCGTGCCCTATGGTCAGGGCTATCTGCTCGGTCGTCCGGCCTAAGGTTTAAGGCGCTCTAGCGGAAACCGCCGCCGGGCGTGAAGTTCATCGAACGGCCCGGCTCGAGCAACACTACCGCGTCGCCGCCGTTTGCCTCAGGCGACCACCAATCGGCGCTTTCGCCGCCGATTCGCAGGTTGATCGCAGCGAGTCTGCCGGCGACCGGCTGCCCGATCTTGCTCGCTTTCGCGAGCGCGATCCATGGCAGAGCGATCTCGAAGATCCAACCCTCGTCGTGCTGCTTCAGCATCGCGCGAGCATTCGGCAGCCCGGTGACCGTTCCGTCAGCGGCCACGCTGATCAGCACGCCCTGCGCGCGCAGCTCGAGCGTCGGCTGCGGCGACCACACGCCGAGGAACAGGGACTCGGCGTTCCACACCATCTTCGCGCGCGCGGTCTCGCCGAATTCCTCGGTCCAGGAGCTGCCTTGCCACACGGATTCGGCGAGCGATCCGTCCATGGCCGGTTCATTCTCGGCGTAGAGCATGCGGTAGCGACGCGGAAGCGGCCCGCGTCCATCGTGCGGCGCGGCAAGCGTGGCCGCGTCGCTCTGTGATGGCGCGAGTTCCGCGCTGTCCTCGATTGCATCGAGGCGCCGCGCCAGCGTGAGCATGTGACGCACGCCCTCGGCCCCCGCGATCTGCACGAGCGCGCCGAG
>JAQBVK010000053.1 GCA_027623585.1 Planctomycetota bacterium | reverse complement strand
GTGCGCTTCCGCGAACTCGCCGCGCGCGCTGAGCCGCTGCCCGAGGCCGAATATCTGCTGTGCACCGGCGCCGACGCCGATCCGAAGAGCGGTGAGGCCTACACCACGAACCTTCCCTTGCTCGACGCGCTGCAACCCGACGTGTTGCTGGTGCATCAATGGAATGGTGAAGCGCTCCCGCGAGAACACGGCGGCCCGGTGCGGATGATCACGCCGCGCCTCTACGCCTGGAAAGGCGCCAAGTGGATCGTGCGCTTCGAGTTCCTCGCGCAGGATGCGCCTGGATTCTGGGAGCAACGCGGCTACTCGAACTCCGGAGACCCTTGGCGTAATGACCGTTTCCAGTCCTGAGCTTCGGCGGATCTCCCCCCCCCTGGCGCTGGCCGCGCTTGCGCTCGGGCTGGGTCTTGGGGCGCACGGTCAAGAACCCTCGCCCGAGACCAGCACCGATCCGTGGCCGGACACCAGCGCCGAGCCCGCGCTCGAACTCCTCTCGGAGTGGCATCACTACGGAGACACGACGACGCCGGAGTGGAGCGAAGCTCCGCCGGAGCCGGAGGCGGGCTGGTTCACGCTGGAGTTCGATGCTCCCGCCAACGTCGAAGAGCGCGCCCTCGAACTGCGCAGCGCGCATGTCGACGAAGCTTGGATCGTGAAACTCAACGGCGTGGCGCTCGGCACTCTGCCGCGCCAGCAAGAAGTGCGCCGCTTGCTGCTCGCGGTCCCGCCCGGCACGCTGCGGGACGGACCGGACCTGCTGGAAGCGCGCCCACCCAAGGTCGGAGACGACATCACCCTCGGAGGTCTTCGTCTGCTGGAGCGTGGTTATCGAGAGGCGCTCGGCGTGCGTCCGCTCGCGGTGCAGGTGATCGACCGCGCGACCGGCGCCGGCGTGCCCGCGCGGCTCGTCGTCCTCGACGCCGGCGGGCGCGCTGCATTGCTTCACTATCCCGGACAGTCGGGCCATCCGACCCGCTCCGGAGTGCAATACACGGATGCGGAAGGACGCGCGCTGCCCGAACTCGGCGCCGGCGTCTGGACCGTGCACGCGATGCGCGGCACCGAGTGGAGCCACGCCAGCGCCGTCGTGCGCATGCCGGAAGACTCCGGAACGGCGGCCGTGCAATTGGTGATCGAGCGCGAAGTGGACACGCGCGGCTGGCTGTCCTGTGACACTCATCTGCACACCTACACCTTCAGCGGACACGGCGATGCGACTCTGGAGGAGCGCGTGATGACGTTGGCGGGCGAAGGCGTGGACGTCGCGGTCGCCACCGATCACAACCACCAGACCGACTACGCGCCCACCCAACGCGCGCTGGGCTTGAGCGCGGAATACCTATCCATCATCGGCAACGAGGTGACGACCGATCTGGGGCATTTCAACGCCTTCCCCTATGCGCGCGAAGCGTCCAAGCCGAACGCTAAGTTGAAAGATTGGGGCGAACTCGACGCGGACATCCGCGGCCACGGCGCGCAGATCGTGATCTTGAATCACCCGCGGTGGCCGAAGCCCGAAGAGGGACCTTTCGGCATCGAAAAATTGGACCTCATGAGCGGCGACTTCGGCAGCGGACTACGCTTGCCGGTGGATGCGATCGAGATCTTCAACTCGAGTGAGCCGCCCGAGCGCTGGAAGATGGTGCTCGCCGATTGGTTCGCGCTACGGAACTCCGGCTCGCGCGTGTACGGAGTGGCGTCCTCGGATTCGCATACGGTCGCCAACCCGGCCGCACAGGGCCGCACCTACCTGGCGTGCGCCGAAGACGATCCGATCCTGGCCGGTGAAGCCGCGATCGTGTCCGCCTTCCAACGCGGCGCTCTGAGCATGAGCCAAGGCCTGTTCCTGGAGATCACCGCCGACGGTGCGGGACCGGGTGAACAGATCACCGCGCGCGGCCGGAAAGTGGCGGTCAAACTGCGCGTCGCGGGCGCCTCCTGGGCGAACGCAACACGAGCGGATCTTTTCCTTGACGGGCGCCGCGTGCGCAGTGAACCGCTGTTCAAGGAGTCCGGCTCCTTCGATCACAAGTTGGAGTTCATGCTCGAGCTGCCTGGCCACGACTGCTGGCTGGTCGCGCTTGCGCAGGGTCCGGCCCCCACCGGCGGCTGGTGGACGACCCTGCAATCCCACCTCGCGGCGTTGTCGAATCCGATCCTGATCGACGGCGACGGGGATGGCGCGTGGCGCAGTCCCCGCGAGATCGCCGCGGCGATGATCGACGCCCATGCCCTGGATGCGGCGGCGCTGGGCGCCGCGCTCTCCGAGCACGATGCCGCCGTTGCGATCCAATTGGCCACGCTTTGGAAGCAGCGCCCGGCCGCCTCGGCCTCCTTCGCCGACGCGCAGGCGCTCTGCGCGCACTCCGGCCCCCACGAGACGATGATGTACCGGCTCCTGATCGAGGACTCCGACGCACGATGATTCCCCCGCGCTCTCTTCCCTTGCAAATGCTGGCGGTTGCCGCGACTGCCCTGGCGCTCGCTTTTGCAGCGAACTCGCTGCATCCGCAGGGCCTCGAGTCCAGCCGCGACTATTTCGCGAAGCCTCAGCACTCTTTCCAAACCGTCACGATGGAAGAGTTCACGGACTTCGTGACCTATCTTGAAGACGAAGCTGGCGACATCGTCTACCTCGACGCGCGGCGCAGCGGCCAGTATCAAACGGGTCACGTGCCCGGTTCTTGGAACGTGCCGCGCAACGATCCTGCCGCGCTCGAGGCCGCGCTCGGAGCCTTGCAAGTGGCGGCCTACGTGGTGATCTACTGTCAAGGCGGCCACTGCGAAGATTCGATCTTCCTCGCGGAGGATCTGGTCTATCGCCACGGCATTGACTTCTCCATCGTTCACATTTTCGAACCGGGCTGGGAAGCATGGCAGAAGCAAGGTGGCGCCGAACGCGCAGGAGCGGATCGGTGAGCGCGCGTCCGACCGGATGGAATCTGCCGCGTCCGCTGCTGCGCGTGGCGCTCGGCGCGGTGTTCGTCGGCTACGGCTGGCTCAAGTTCCACGATCCGTACGCTTACCTGAAATCGGTGCATGAGTACGGCGTGCTCGACGGACTCAAGTTGGGCAGCATGCCGGTCGAGAACTTGGCGGCGATCGGCGTGCCGGCCTTGGAGATCATCGGCGGTCTGCTGCTCGCGCTCGGCATCTGGCGCCGGGGCGCGGCGGCTTGGCTCGCCCTGTTCCTGGCGGCCTTCACCGCCATGGTGTTTTGGCGCAGCCTGGATCCGACCGTAGATCCCGAGCACGCGCAGTGGTGGCTGCGCGCCTTCGACTGCGGTTGCGGCACCGGCAAAGTAATCGTGTGGCAGAAGCTCACGATGAATGCCGTGTTGTTGACGGCTCTGGTGCTGCTCGGCCTGCGACGCGATCCGGAGTTGCAAGCCGCGCCGTGAACGCAACGGTGCGCGCGGCGGACGGCACCGCGCTGCACGCGCGACGCTGGGCTGCGCTAGGCATCGAGCGCGCGCGCGTGCTGCTGGTGCACGGCCTCGGCGAACATCTGGGCCGCTACGAAGAAACCGGCGCGGACTTGGCGTCACGCGGACTTCGCGTGCAAGGTTGCGACCTTCGCGGCCATGGACTCTCAGGCGGCCATCGCGGGCACGTCGAGCGCTGGAGCGACTACCACCTCGATCTCGACGCAGTCTGTCCGGAGCCGCCGTTTGCGGTCCTTGGGCACTCGATGGGCGGCTTGATCGCGCTCGACTGGACGCTCGCTCGTCTGCGGAATCCTTCACTGGGGCGGACGCCGTGCGCGCTCGTGCTTTCGGGGCCCTTGCTCGGCGTCGCCGTGCAACTCCCCGCGTGGAAGCGCGCTGCGGCCGGATTCTTGAATCGCATCGCGCCGCGTCTTCAGCTCGCCAACGAGATTCCCTTGCCCGACCTCTGCACGGATGCGGGCGTCGTCGCGGCGTTCGAGGCGGATCCGCTGCGCGAAGGGCGCTCCACGCCGCGGTGGTACGTCGAGATGCAAGCGGCGCGGCGGCGCGTGCGGAAAGGCTGGGCGGAGTTCACGATGCCGGCCCAATTCCACCTTGCCGGGGATGAGCGCATCGTGGATGCCGCGGAAATCGAAGAGGCTGCCGCGACGTGGCCCGTGGCCTCCGACCTCCTGCGCTGGCCGGACGGACGCCATGAACTTCTCCAGGAGCCGTTCCGTGCCGAGCTTTGCGCGAAGATCTCCCAATTCTTGCTCGCGGAGAGCCCTCTCGCGTCGTAGTTCCTACAGGATGCGTTCCCACCTCGCCCGAAGTCTGCTCGGTCTGCTGTGCGCGGCAGCCGTCGCCTTCGCGCCGGAGCCGGACGGTGAGAAGATCCGCGAGTACTGGCCCGACGGCACGCTGAAGGCCGAGTACGTCGTGGACTCACAGGGCCGGCGCAGTGGGCTCTCGCGCGAGTGGCATGAGAACGGCGAGTCGAAATCGAAGGTGATCTTCAAGCTCGGCCTCATGGAGGGTCCGTACGAGTCCTGGCATGACAACGGCAAGCCGGATCTGAGTTGCCGCTACCGCAAGGGCAGTCTGGAGGGTCCGTGGCGGCAGGATCGGGCGGACGGGACACCGGTGCTGAGCTGCAGCTACAAGAACAACGAACTCGAAGGCCTACGCACTGCCTATGACGATGCCGGCCGGGCCGCCGAAGAAACGGAGTATCGCGCCGGCAAACGAGATGGCATGCGACGCCTCTATCAAGGCGGCGAACTCTTGAGCGAGCAGGAGTATCGGAGCGATCTCCTGGTTGGTTTGTTCGGATCTCGTCACCTCTACTCGGCGCCGCTCGAGGAAGTGTGGCTGACGCTCAGCGAACTCATGGCCGCGCCGGAATTGCAGCGACTCGATCAGATCGCGCGCGAATCCGGCGACCCGACGCGACGTCTCAAGGCGGATCGCGCGCTCGCTCTCGCGCGCTTGCGCGGATTTCGCTACCTCGCACAAGTGCCGTGGCGTGAGTGCGCGCTGGACGAAGAGGCTTGCGCGCGCGCTTCCGACGCGGCCGAGTTGAGCGCGGCGATCGGGAGCGTGGATTTTGCGCCAGAGAATCCGGACTGGGAAGAATCTCGCTTCCAGCGAGCGCGCGACGCCCTGCTGCGCTGCAATCTCTCCCAAGGTTGGGGCTTGGTCGGCTCGATCGACGCCTGGATCAATCCCGATGATCGCGCGCTGTTCCCGAAACTCACGGCGCGTCGGCTGTGCCTGGAACCGCGCATGGCGAAGATCGGAGTCAGTCAGAGTGGAGCCTTCAGCTCGCTCTGGACCGGCGATTCCAGCGGCCCGGTCTGGAACGAGGAAGCGAGTTTCTTCCCCGCCAAGGGCTGGATGCCTGTTGAATGGTTCTCCGCGGATACGGCGTGGAGCTTGCGGCTCAATCCGAGCCACTGGCAGATGCCGGACGCTCGCGAGGCGCGCGTGAGCGTGCGGGCGCTCGACGAAAACTTTCTCCTGCACGGAGAATCCTTCCCCATCACCGAACTGCACACCGATCGGGAAATGCTGATCTTCCGGCCGGAAGTGACGGTCTTGCCGGGATTCCTCTACTGGGTCGAGGTCGAGGGCATCGCAAAGCCGGACGGCACGCCCGGCAAGCTCGCTTGGTTGGTGCATTTCACCGCGCAGCGCGAACAGCAGCCGGCCGTCGAAGTAGCGCCCGCCGGCGGTTGATCCCGCGCGGTAATGGGCTCAGTCGCCGACGCGTTCGAGTTCGAATTCGAGCACTGCCCAGCCGTCGAGTTCGAAGTGTTCGACGAGCAACTCGATCCCTGAAGGATCGGCAGCGGCGGCTGCATTCACGCGAAACTCCGCTACGTCCCGCGTCGGGCCGTGCCAAGTCCAATTGCCGATGAGGGGCTCCGGCAGCGTGGAAACGCGAACTCGAATCCCATCGTCGGAAAGGGTGCTGACGCGCCACAAGCCCTCCGGCAACTGCAGTCTTGTGCGCGCAATCGAGCCGAAGTGCTCCGCGCCGGGCAGGGCTTTCGCGCCATCTGCGCCCGCTGCCTCACGCAGACTGGCGAGATCCGCGGGACCTCCGCCGCCGAAGGGAAGGCGCAAGCTGCGCAGCTTCAGCGGCTGCGTGGCCAATGCCTCGCTCGCAGCGCGATGCCATGCCGCGTCGTCCTCGCGCGGATCGAAATCGGTCGCGAAGAATGCGGCTTCCCACTCCGCCGCGAGCAGGCTTCCGCTGACCGTTTGTTCGAAGCCGTCGGCGCGCACGACGAGTTCATAAGCAGTCCAACCCGGAGCCTTGGCCTCAAGCACCAGACGCGCGCCTGCGGGATCGGCTTCCACGCGTACGGTTACCTCGCCCGAGCGCAGTTCGACGCTGGGTTCGAGCCCAGGCGGCAGCAATACGTAACTCGCCCGAGCGCCGTCACTCGGCAGCCGCGACAACACGGTCCCGGCGTGATCCCAAGGGCCCCACTCCGTCATCAAGATCTGCCGTCGCCCGGCGAGCGCCGCGCGTGCGCCGACCGGCCGTGCCTCGCCGATCGCAGTTCGCCGCGCTTGCGGAATCAGCGGCATCGGCGCGATGCCTTCATTCAGTTTCGCACCGTCTTCGATCCGGCGCTCCTCACCGACGCTGCCGAACTCGTTGAGGTAGGCCGCGAGGCCGATGCTTCCGCGCAGATGGAACCCGACGCGATCGCCCGTGAAACGGTTGCCCGCGAGCACGTTGCCCTGGCCGTCGAGCCGGTTGGCGAGCCCCCACGGCCGCTCGGCAATGTTGCCCGGAAGTTGCCAGAGATGCACACCGCACGCGTTGCGGAGAAACTCATTGCGCACGATGAGATTCTCGCGGCTGTGATCGATGTTCACTCCGCCGCGCTCCAAGCCATAGCCGGCGTCGCCGTTGTTCGCGAAAGTGTTGTTCGCAATCAGGGTCTGCTGGCAGTAGCCCAGCCACAGGCCGCAGATCGCGTTTCCACTGACCTGATTCTCGATGATGCGATTGTGGAAGGAAAAGGTGAGTTCCAGACCGTGTGCGGCGGCATCGGAGAAATCGTTCCCTACGAACCAATTCGCGTTACAGCCGCGCTCGCGATAGTCGAAGTCCTCTTCGGGCGGCGGCTCCTCCCCCAAAGCTTCCCGGCCTGCGAATCCGAAGACCCCGTCGCCGCCATGCGTCGCGGAGTTCTCCAGGAAGTGGTTGCGCGAGCACTGCTCAAACAACAGGATTCCCGCCGAGTCCTGACCGCGGTTGTAGACGCCGTGGCTGTAGCCGCGGATGCAGAAGTCAAAGGCGTTGCGCGACACCAGGTTGCCGCTGGAGCGCCACATTGCCAGCCCCCAGCCGGATAAGAAGGAAGCGTCGTTGTCGTAGATGACCGCGTCCTGCACTCGGTCAAGCAAGATGCCATTCTGCTGCGCGCGGACTCGGTTGCGCGCGATTTCGACACCGCGGCTGCGATGCACCGAGATCGCCGCGCCGTACTGCAGCCGCCATTCTTCGGCGTCATTGCGGTGCGGCCAGAGCCAGTCGGCGCCGTCCTCGGCCTCGGGCGTGCTGAGCAGGCGCTGAGCGAAATTGCGCTGGAAGCTCCCGTCGAGCAGCTTCAATTCGTCGGCCTCGCGCGCCAAGACGGCGCAGCGGAAGCCTTCGACCGCGGGCCCACGCAGGTGGACGCCGCGCCCTCCTTCCACCCGGATGCCGATGCCTTCGAGTTCATCGAGCGGCACGTGGGCAGCAGCGCCGCGCAGCACCGAGCCCGCTTCGAAGGTCACCTCGATGTCATCACCGAGGATCTGGAGCACGCCGTCGCCGTTGCGGTCTTCGATCACGAGTCCCGGCGGCACTCGCACCGTGCAGGAGGCGCGCACCACCGTGTCATCGTGCTCGAGCACCAGCAGCGGCGTGCTCTGGAGCAGCAGCAGAAGGATTCCCATCTCCAGAACAGGATAACGGGCGAGCGAAGCGCGCAATGCGCACTTGTGAGCGAGGTGGCCGCAATGGAGGATAGGGGGCCATGGCTACGAGCCTCACCAGCGGTGTACCGGCGGATCGCGCCGAACTGCCGGGCGGATTGCGCCTCGAGGATCTGCTGCGGCGCGAGTGGATCGTCGCCGACGGAGCCGGCGGCTACGCCAGTTCCACCCCCTTGCTCTGCCCTACGCGCCGCCAGCACGGACTCCTGGTGGCGCCGCCGCCCGGGGCGGAGAAGCGGCACGTGTTTCTCGCCCGCTTCGAGGAATCGGTCCACGGGGCCGAACATTCCTTTCCGCTCTCGCTCGCGCGCTATCCCAACTCCTGGGCGCCGCTCGGCCATCGCGGTTTCGCCGGCTTCGCCCTGCATCCGTGGCCGACCTGCACCCATCGCATCGGGCGCGCCGAGATCGTGCGCGAGTACCTGCCGGTGCACGGTCGGCACGCGGTGCTCTGCCGCTGGACCGTGCGCAGCATGGTCTGGCCGTTGACGCTGAAATTGCGCCCGCTACTCGCCTATCGAGAGGCGGACTCCCTGACCTTCGAGAATCCAGCGCTGGATCCACGAACTCAGCGCACGAAGCTCGGTCTCTCGTTCCGCCCCTACTCCGAACTGCCCGCGCTCCACTTCTCCTGCACGGGCGGCAACAGCGCCTTTCACGCCGACCCGCTCTGGTATCGCAAAATTCAATACCTGCGGGATCTCGAGCGCGGTTACGCCGCCGAGGAGGACCAATTCAGTCCGGGCACTTTCGAACTCAGCCTCGCGCAGGAAGGGTCGGTGCTGATCGCCGCCGCACTCGACGCTCCGATCGAGGATCTGGAGGCGTGCTGGGAGCGCGAGTCGGCGCGCCGGAACGCAACGCAGCCTGCCGCGCCAGACGGCGTTTGCGCGAGCCTCGCCGCCACCGCGGACGAGTTCCTGTACCGCGCGCCGGATGGACGGCTCGGAGTGATCGCCGGCTTCCCTTGGTTCGGCGAGTGGGGTCGCGACACGATGATCGCGCTGCCGGGCCTCACCCTGGCTCGCGATCGCGTCGCCGAATGCGAAGAGGTGCTGCGCGGCGTGCTTCGACACCGGCGCGGCGGGCTGCTCCCCAACGTCTTCAATGCGGAAGGCGCTGCAGTGGATTGGGGATCCGCGGATGCCGCCTTATGGCTCGCGCGTGCGGTGCGGCTGTGGGAACGCGCAGCGGGCGCCTCCGCGAATGCGGTGATGCAGGAAGAGTTCGGTCCGGCACTGCGTGCGATCGCCGAGTCCTATCTCGACGGCGGTGAGCTCGGCATGCGTGTGGACGAGCATGGCTTGCTGTTGGCCGGCTCACCGGAACACAACGCCACCTGGATGGATGCGCGCGTGCAAGGCGTTCCCGTGACGCCGCGCAACGGCGCGGCGGTCGAACTCTGCGCCCTGTGGTACTTCCTGCTCACTCAACTCGAGCGACTCGCGCTCGAGGGCGGCAATCGACGCGAAGCGCGCCGCTGGATGGAGCACCGCAGACGCGCGCAACGGGGATTCCTCGAGAAACTGTGGATGCCCGCCGAACGGCGCCTCGCCGACGTTTGGAATCCGCAGACCGGCGTCGATGACTCGCTGCGCCCGAACATGGTGATCGCTGCGGCGCTCGAATTCAGCCCGCTCTCGCGCGGCAAGCGCACCGACGTGATGCGCCACGCCGGAAAATTTCTGCTCACCCCGTGCGGATTGCGAACGCTCTCGCCCGACGATCCGGCCTACTGTCCGCGCTACGCGGGGACTCCGGACGCGCGCGATGGAGCCTACCATCAGGGCACGGTGTGGCCATGGTTGATGGGCTTCTACGTCGAAGCGCACTTACGCGCGTTCGGCAACGCGCCCGCGAATCTCGAGCGGCTGCGCGAACTGGTGGAGGGTTTCGGAGCGCAACTGGAACAGGCCGGGTTGGGCCACGTTTCTGAGGTCTTCGATGGAGACCCGCCGCATCGCCCGGGCGGAACCATCGCGCAGGCGTGGAACAGCGGCGAGTTGCTGCGCGCTCTTCGCATGATCGAGGACGGGCAGGCATGAAGGTGTTGATGCTCGGTTGGGAATTTCCTCCGCACATCTCGGGCGGCCTCGGCACCGCGTGCGAGGGCCTGACGCTCGGCCTCGCCAAGCATGGCGTGCAGGTCACCTTCGTCGTTCCGAAGCGCTGGGGAGACGAAGACGCAGGACACATGCACCTGGTGGGATGCGAAGACGTCGCGATCGAGACCCCGCAAGCCGACGGCAGCGAGAAGGGTGCTGCAACCGTTTCGTCGGCGATGAGTGAATCCGTTGCCGGATCCGTAGCGGAAGCCGAAGTGGAGGCTGCGCCGAGACTTCTCACGCTCGCGCAGGAATCCTCGGTCAGCGTGCTGTGGGTGGACAGCGCATTGACTCCCTACTCGGATGAAGCAGCCTACGAGCGGAGCTTCGCCGCCGGGGACGGTCCTGGCCGTCTCGCTGATGGCGCGCGTGCCCCCCACCGCGCAGTCGCCGCGACCGCGCTGCAGGTCGCCGCGGACTTCCCCAGCCTCCCCGAACTGCGCGTGGAAGCGCTGCGGCGCACGCATCGCTTCACCCCGCGCTTCAGCGGTCACTACGGGCCTGACCTCATGTCCGAGGTTGCGCGTTACGCGCTCGCCGTTGGAGAGCTCGCGCGCAAGCTCGAGATCGACGTCGTGCACGCCCACGACTGGATGACCTATCCTGCCGGACTGCTCGCGGCTCGTCTGCTTGGCAAGCCCTTGGTGACCCACATTCACGCAACTGAGTACGACCGCAGCGGCGAGCACCCGAATCCGCGCGTCGCCGCGATCGAGCGCGAAGGCATGCACGCCGCGCGCCTGGTCGTGCCGGTGAGCCACTACACCGCGAGCGTGGTGCGCAAGCGCTACGGCGTCGACGCCAGCAAGATCCGCGTCATCCACAACGCCGTTACGCACCGGGAGCAAGCGCGGGATTGGCGCGTGGAACGCGGGATTCCGGAGCCGATCGTGCTATTTCTCGGCCGCGTCACCTTTCAGAAGGGTCCGGACTATTTTTTCGAAGCTGCCGCCCGCGTGGTCGCCGTGGAGAAGCGGGTCAAATTCGTGGTCGCCGGCAGCGGCGACATGCTGCCGGCGATGATCGAGCGCTCGGCCGAACTCGGCTTGGCCCGACACGTGCACTTCACCGGCTTCTTGCGCGGAAAACAGGTCGAACGCATCTTTGCCCACGCCGACCTCTACGTGATGCCCTCCGTCTCCGAGCCTTTCGGCATCACTCCCCTCGAGGCCATGGCGCTCGACACACCCGCGATCGTCTCACGGCAGAGCGGAGTTTCGGAAGTGCTCGCGCATGCCCTGAAGGTGGATTTCTGGAACGTCGAGGAACTCGCCGACAAAATTCTTGCGGTGCTGCGGCTGCCCGCACTACGCGAAGCCCTGGCCGAGAACGGCAAGGTCGAGGAGAGGAACCTGCACTGGGACGTGGTCGGCGAGCGGATGCTCAGC
>JAQBVK010000052.1 GCA_027623585.1 Planctomycetota bacterium | reverse complement strand
CCAAAATTGAGCCATGAGTGCAATCCAAAACGCCACGCAATACGGCGATTTGGTGGGCCGGCCTGGGCTCGAACCAGGAACCTACGGATTATGAGTCCGCTGCTCTGACCATTGAGCTACCGGCCCTTGTGGAGCGCAGTGTAGATCCTCCTGCTCCGGGTCCGCCGCGCGGGTAGAACATCCGCGTGATCCTGGTCTACTCCCTCATGCACGTCGCGAGCGGCTTCCTGCTCGTGGCGACGACCTTCTACGCTTTTGCCGCGCCGACGCCGGAGCGGCGCCGCTGCACGCTGATCGTCGCAGGCGTGTTGAGTTTGCTGATGCTGACCGGCGGCTTCGGCCAGATGGCGCGCCTCGGGTACGGCTTCGCGACTTGGCTCTACATCAAGATCGCTTGCTGGCTGCTGCTCTCGGCGATGGCCGGCATCGCGTTCAAGAAGCCGCAGCTCGCCGGCAAGCTCACGGTGCTCACCGCACTCGTGATCCTGACCGCGGTTTGGAGCGTGTACTACAAACCGGGTTACGCTTCCTTCGTCGGCTAACGGCCGCTCGGCACCGCGCGCCCAAGGGTCCACGGCACGCCGGCAGCGTCGAGTCGGCGCGCGAAGGCGGGCCACTCCTCCTCCACCAACGCGCGCAGGCGCGGCTGCAGCGACTGGAACTCGGCGCGGGCGATCTCCAACTGCTGACGCGTGGTGCCGGTCGGTCCGTAGGCGTTGAAGGAGCCGAACATCGCGCCCTGCGCGCGGTCCATCACCGAAGGCTCGCCGATGTCGCCGTGGCGAGTCTTGAGATCGTCGCCGCTCAGCTCGTGCACCGCTTCCTCGAAGGCGCGGTCGAGCGCGCGCGCCTCGGTGATCAACTCCCCGTCGCCGGCGCGACCGCTCTGCAGCGCGTCGCGCGCGGCGTTGAAGTGCTCCTGCGCCTGCTGCAGAGTCTGGCGCGTCGCGTTCATCGCCTCGACGAGGATCTCGGCGTCTTGCGCCCAGGCCAGCACCGCCGCGGGATCTTGCGCCGCCAAAGCACCGCGCTCCAGGCGCAGCACGCGGAAAGAGACTTGCTCGCCAATTGCACGCACACCGTCTTCACCGCGCAGCCAGAGCTGTGCGAGGTACACGCCCGGAGCCGCTGCCGCACCGCCGCGGCGGCCGCCGCCGGCCCAGCGCAAATTCCAGCGCGCGTGCTGCATCCCGGCGCTTGAGGGCGCGTTCAAACGATTCACTACGGCGCCGTCCGGCAGCGTGATTTCGAGGTAGAGCGCTGCGGCTTCTTCGAACTCTTCCTCCGCCAGCGCATCCCAGCCCGGGAACGGCACGACATCACCGGCCTTGGCGGCCTTCTTCTCCGCCTCCTTGCGCTCCTGCGCCTTGGTCTTCCACCCGTCGCGCACCCAGTAGCGAAACTCGGCGCCAGTATCAGGGTTGTCAACGGCGAACCAGGAATCGCCCTGCGAGCCGCGCTGGCCTGAGAGGTAACTGCCCGGTTGGTAGGAGAGCGCGTCCGCAGCGGGGAACATCACCAATTCGTCAGCGAGCAACTCTTCGTCGAGCAGCCGCAGCGCCGAGTAGTCGTCCATCACGTAGAAGCCGCGACCAAAGGTGGCGGCGACCAGAGAGTTTTCGCGGCGCTGGATCTCG
Source organism: Planctomycetota bacterium (assembly GCA_027623585.1). Taxonomy (GTDB): domain Bacteria; phylum Planctomycetota; class UBA1135; order UBA1135; family UBA1135; genus JAQBVK01. Next base: position 9,801 of record JAQBVK010000052.1, on the reverse strand, counting down.
AGATCGCGCGCCGAAATGGTCGGGAAGCCGTTCGAGAGCTTGCGCCATTTCGCGCCGCCGTCGAGCGTCACGAAGACGCCGAACTCGGTGCCGGCAAAGAGCAGATCTGCGCGCTCGTGGTCTTGAATGATCTTCCAGACCAGGTGGCGCTCCGGCAGATCACCGCTGGTGAGCGTCCAGTTGCGGCCGCGATCGGAGCTGCGCAGCAAATAGGGAGCGAAATCTCCCTCCTTGTGGCGGTCCACGCAGGCCCACACTACGTCGGCGTCGAAGCGATCCGCCTCGACGTCGTTGACGAAGAAGCGATCGTCGACGCCCGCCACGGATTCGGCTTGGCGCCAACTCTTGCCGCCGTCCTCGCTGACCTGCAGGAGACCGTCGTCGGTACCTACGTAGAGCAATCCGGCGACGAGCGGGCTCTCGGACAGCGCGCTGATGCTCGCGTACTGCGACATCGCGGACACGTCCCACAGCGCATCCACGCTCCAGGTGCGCCCCATGATCTCCAATTCGAGGCGGTTCTCGCCGCGCGAGAGATCACCGCTGACTTCTGCCCAGGAGTCGCCACGATCCGGACTGCGGAACACGCGATCTGCCGCGAACCACAGCACCGCCGGATCGTGCGGACTGATCACGATCGGCGAGTCCCAGTTGAAGCGGTAGTTGGGCGCGCCGGCCGGCGGCTGCGGGCGAATGCTGACGGCGCCGTCCGCCGCGCGATCGAAACGCTGCAGGAAACCTTCCTGCGATTCGCAATAAATCAAATCCGGGTTGGTGGGATCGATCGTGAAGTCGTGGCCGTCGCCGCCGATCAGCACGCGCCAGTCGGCGTTGGTCACTCCCTGGCGGCTGAGCGTGAAAGCGGGCCCGTACTGCGTGGCGTTGTCCTGCGTGCCGCCGCCGAGGTGCCATACCGGCCAATCGTAGTCCACGTCCACTTTGTAGAACTGGGTCAGCGGCAAATTGGCGAAGTACTCCCAAGTGCGGCAGCGATCGCGGCTCACGTAGAGACCGCCATCGCATCCGGCGAGCACGAAGTCGGGATCGGTGGGGTGGAAAGCAACCGCGTGGTTGTCCACGTGCTTGGACCCGTTGCCGACGCCTTGCCAAGTCGCGCCCTCGTCGTCGGTGCGTCCGAGCTGCACGTTGGCTTGGTACAGGGATCCCTCGCGGTGAGGATCCGCCCACAACTCTTGGTAGTAGTGAGATCCCGTTCCTCCGCTCACGTAATCGCTCTGTTTCCGCCAGGATGCACCGCCGTCTTCGGAGCGCCAGAAACCGCCCTTCTTGCCCGCGAGCTCGATCGTCGCGTAAATCACCGCAGAGTCTTGCGGCGACAGCGCGAGCCCAATCTTTCCTAGGTCTCCGCCCGGCAAGCCCTTGCGAAGCGGGCTCCAAGTCGTTCCGCCATCGGTGGTCTTGTGGATGCCGCTCTCGGGGCCGCCGTTCATCAAGGCCCACACCGTGCGATGACGTTGATGTAAGGCCGCATAGGCCACGTCGGGATTGCTCGGATCGAGCACGACGTCGGTGCAGCCGGTGTACTCGCCTTTCGCAAGCACGATGGTCCAGGTCTGGCCGCCATCGGTGGTCTTGTAGAGACCGCGCTCGCCCCCCGGCGACCACAGCGGGCCTTGCGCCGCCACCCACACCACCTTGGAATCGCGCGGATCGACCGCGATCTTCGCGACGTGTTCGCTCTCCGGCAGCCCCATGTTCTTCCATGACTGCCCGCCGTCCGCGCTGCGATAAACGCCATCGCCGAAGCCGACGTGACGTCCGCCAACGGCTTCGCCGCTGCCGACCCAAACGATGCTGGGGTTGTTCGGGTCAATCGTCACGCAGCCGATCGAGTAAGAAGCTTGCCCATCGAAGATGGAGCGAAAGGTGGTGCCCGCGTTCTCGGTCTTCCACACGCCGCCCGATCCCGCCGCGACGTACCAGGTGTTCGGCCGCGTCACGTCCACCGCGATGTCGGAGATGCGGCCGGACATCAGCGCCGGGCCGAGCGCGCGCCAGCCGAAGCTGCCGATCGCCTTGCCGACCCGGTCTTCCTCCTTCTCCGCATCGGACTCCTCCTGCGCCGGCTCCTCCGCGGCTTCAGGCTCCTGGAACGGGAACAGGGCGGGCAGACTGCCAATGAGGACGAGGAACGCGGGGGCGAGAGCAACCATGCCCAGAAAGCGTAGCGAAGCACCCCGGATGCGCGGGAGCCCGCTATCATTGACAGTTCAGGAACATGGAGACAGCCATCGTGGAATCAATGCATACTGCCTGGAACGAAGACAACTGGCGGTCCACCCTCAACCAGCTTCGTAAGGACTATCCGCGATATTCCGACAATGAGCTCTATGTGATTTGGTGTCACAACCTCGGCCGCGTGCCCTTGGATCGTGACGGCAAAGTGATCATTGAACAGTGGTTGATCCACGCGACCGTGGATGGCCAGCACGCGCAGCTCGGCGGCTTCAAGGTCTCGCGCCCGCTCTATGGCCGCGCGCTCAAGGCCCGCCCGGGCACGGGCAAACCGAAGCAAGCCCCGCGCGGTTCACGCAAGACCGAAGCAGAAGCCAAAACTTCCGTTTCGCGCGGATCCTCCTCGAATCTCTCGGCCTTCAGTCCGCGCGCCGCCGAGCTCGCGCGCAGTTACGACCGCGCTGCGCTGCTGGTCCAGACCTTGCTCGCCAAGCGACGCGAGTTCCGCGAACTGATGGATCAATTCCGCTCCTTCCCGGACGGCGTGTTGATCGAACTCGCCTCTCACAATGAGGAAGCGAATCAAGCCCTGCGCGAAGCAGGCCTGGTGAAGGGAGAAGAATGATCCGTCGCGCTGCGCTCGTCTTGCTCGCGATCGCAGCCTGCGGCATGCCGGGCCCCCGCGGCGAACGTCCGCCGCGCGGTGAGCGGCCGCCGCGCAACGAGCCGCCGTCCCAGGGAACGGAGCCGTCCTATCCGCGCGTGCAAACCGGTCCGGCCATCGCCGGCACCGTCACTTTCGGCGCGATCGCGGACTGCCAGTACGCCGATCAACCCGACGCGGGCGAGCGCCGCTACCGCGCGGCGACGACGAAGTTGCAAGAGGCGGTCGCAGCGCTGAACAAGGAGCCGCTGAACTTCACCGTTCACCTCGGAGACTTCACCGACAAGGGCTGGGCCTCCTACGGAACGGTCGCGCCGTTATTCGGAGGCTTGCAGGCTCCCGGCCATCACCTGCTCGGAAACCACGATTTCGAGGTGCCGAATGCGGTCAAGGTCGAGGTGCCGGAGCGGCTCGGCATTCCCGAGCGCTATCGCGCGTTCTCGCAGAACGGCTGGCGCTTCATCCTGCTCGACGGCAACGACGTCAGCCTGCACGCATGGCCGGACGGCAGCGACGCGCAGATCACCGCGCGCGAGTTCCGCGACCGGCACGCGCCCGGCGCGCCGGATTGGAACGGCGGGCTCGGCTTCATCCAATTGCTGTGGCTCGACACGATGCTGGCCGAGGCCGACGCCGCCGGCGAATCGGCCGTAGTGATGTGCCACTTCCCGGTGCTGCCGGCCGGACAACACGTGTTGTGGAACGCGAGCGAAGTGCTGGGAGTGCTGCGCTCGCACCCGAGCGTGAAGATGTACCTCTCCGGCCACAACCACGACGGTGATTACGTCGAGCAGTACGGCATCCACTTCCTCACCCTGCGAGCGATGCTGGACACCGGTGAGAATGCGTGGGCGATGATCCGCGCGACGCGCGAGGAGATTCGCGTGGACGGCAACGGCCGCGAAGCGGATCGCGTGCTCTCGCTGCGCTGAAGCGCGGCGGGTCAGAATTGCTCGCTGGTGCCCGCGAAAGACAGATCGCGGAATCCTTCCCGACGGAGCCGATCCATGACCGTCACCACGTCCTGCACCGTGACCCCTTGGCGAGGGTCGATCGAAATGACGGAGTCGCGCGCGTAGGGCTGCAGCCAGCGGCCGAGCTCATCCAGCGAATGCGTCGCGTGCGTGCCCAACTCGTAGCGTCGCACGACGTCGTTGTGCTTCCAGATCAAGATTTCCGGCTTCACGAGCTCGGAAACTGCTCCGCCTCATCAGCCGCCGCCAGACATGTCGCGCGGGAGCGCTGCGTGCAGATGCCCGCCCAATGCCGTCCATGAGCCGACGAGCACGAAGAAGGCCAGCAGCAGGAAAGTGAGGTCGCCGAAGGTGGTGGCAAAGCCCTTGGCGACCGGCGGTGAATCCATGAGGAAGCGATGCCGCATTCCTTTGCCTAGTGCTGCCGCCTGAACCGGCAACGCGGAGGATTCGGAAATCAAGGCGCGCGATGCAGCGGCACCGGGTCGCCGACGGCGACGTAATAGATGGGATTGCTGAACAGGATCGGCTGGCCCGCCGGGTCCACCAGCTCCGCTCGCACCCAGTCACCGGGTTGCGTGGGGAGACTCAGGTGAAGGGATCCTTCCGTAGAGCGAACCTCGGATGTGACGATCCCGGCCGTGCCGTTGCGCAGAATGCGAATCGAATCGCCCGGCCGGCAGCCGCGCACGCGCACGCGCAACTGCTCGACCCTGCCTGGCGTGCGCACGACGTCCCCCATCGAGTAGTTGCCCGCTTCCTCGTCGAGCAAGAATTCACCGTCAGGGTCGAAGCGGAACGGGTCGCCGAAAAAGGCGTCGCCGGCGCGGAGGGCGGCCGAGAGGTCATCGGCGGAGGGAGACGCGGCGCGGATCCAAGTGCCAAGGCGATCCGTCCACCACAGACCTTCGTAACCGCTGGCCACGGCTTCGGCGGTGTGATTCAGCATCGTTCCGGAGCTTTCATTCAGGGATCCGTGCAGATGGAGGTCCATCAGAGAGACTGCTGGTGCCCTCCACGCTGCTAGCCGAGGTCGGAGCCCAGGCTAAACTGCGCGGATGCTCTCCGCACTGGCCATCCTGGCCCTCGTCCTCTCGCAGGAACAGGAGCCTGCGGCCGCGCCTCTTGAACCGCGCACCTTGCCTCCGGGCGGTTACGCGGATCTTGGCTCGATGCCGGATCACTTGCGCGTCATTGCGCGAGCGAACAACGGCACGCTGGTCGAGTTGGCGCGCACGGCGGAAGGCCGGCCGGTGCTCGCACTCAGTCTCGGCGCGTCGCAAGCGCCGGGACGTCCCGAGGTGATGATCGTCGCCAACTTGGAAGGCGATCGGATCGCAGCGACCGAGCTCGCGCTGCTGCTCGCGCGTCACTGCGGCGTGGGCTCGGCGCTGACCGAAGTCGCCACCGTGCACTTCATTCCGCTCGCCAACCCTGACGCCGCGGTGCGCGCGGCCGCGGGCGAAGAAGTGTGGCGCGGCGGCGCAGTGGACGAGGATCGCGATGGACTGCTCGACGAAGATGGGCCGCGCGATCTCGATGGCGATGGGCGCGCGTTGTGGATGCGCGTGCCGGATCCCAGCGCTTCCTCGCGTCCCGATCCCGCGGACGCGCGCGCCACCGACACGGCGGAACGCGCCGAAGGGGAGAGCGGCGGGCGGCTCCTGCGCGAAGGCGGCGACGCCGACGGCGACCGGGAACTCGTCGAGGATCCGCCGGGCGGCATTCGGGTCGACGTGAACTTCCCGCAGCGCTGGCGCGAGCACCGCTCGGAGTCGGGTCCGTTCGCGCTCTCCACGCCGGAAGGTCGCGGGTTGGCCGATTTCCTGCTCGCGCACCCGCACATCGCGCTGGTGATCGTGCTCGACGACCAGGACAACAGCGCGGAGCCGCCGAAGGGCAAGGACCGCATGGAGCGTGACGCATCGGACCTGCTCACGGGCGACGCGGCGCTGCTGAAACTCTGGTCGAAGCGGCTCTACGGGGATGACGGCAAGGCGGCCGGATCCTCGAAGCCGCGCGACGGCGCGGACGGCGCTGGCTCCTTCGCCGATTGGGCTTACTTTCAGGTCGGAGCGTTGACCTTGACCTCCTCGCTCTGGTCCCCCCCCCTCGATGCGAAGTTGGAGGGCGCGGAAGAACTGCCGAAGGACGCGTCGGAAGAAGCGAAACTCCTGCGTTGGGCGGACCTGACCTACGGCGGCGCGGCCTTCGTACCGTGGAGCGCGTTCAACCATCCCCAGCGCGGCGCGGTCGAGATCGGTGGCTGGCTGCCGTTGGTGCGCGCAAATCCTCCGATCGAGGAGATGGAGGGCATCGCAGCGCGCTGGACCGGCTTCCTCGACAGCTTGGCCTCCGACTTCGCCCGGCTCGAATGGGATCGCGTCGAGGTGACCGATCTGGGCGGCGGCGTCTATGAGGCGCGCGCCACCCTGGTCAACCGCGGTTTGATGCCGACGATGAGCTCCGCAGGAGCGCAGAACCGACGCCCGCGGCCGCTGATGGTCAGCTTCGAAGTTCCGGGCGGCGAGATTCTCGCCGGCCGCAAGGTGCAGAGCGTCGAGCGCCTCGACGGCCTCGGCGGGACGCGTGAGTTCCGCTGGATGTACCGCTCAGATTCCGGCGCCGTCGCACAAGCGCGCGCAAGTTCGCAAACCGCCGGCGAAGCGCTGGTCAGCCTGGAGGTCTCCCGATGATTCTTTCCCTGTTCCTCTCCTTTGCCGCCGTCCCGCAAGAAGCGGGCGGCCAGTGGTCGCCGCGTGTCGAAATCGCGTGGAACCGCTACTACGACTACGACAGCGTGCTCGAGATCGAGCGCAAACTAGCGGAAGCGTGGCCGGAGTTCGTGCAACTGCAGGACATCGGCGAGTCGCACGAGGGCCGGCCGATGCGGCTGCTGACGCTGACCAACCGCGCCACCGGCACCCACGACGCTAAGCCAGCAATGTGGGTGGACGGCAACGTCCACGGCAACGAAGTGCAGGGTTCGGAAGCCGCGCTCTACCTCGCGTGGTGGCTGCTCGAGCACTACGCGACCAATGAGCGCGCCCACAAATTGCTGGACGAGCGGACCTTCTACATCCTGCCGTCACAGAATCCGGACGGTCGCGATCACTGGTTCCACGCCGCCAATACCGCATCGTCATCACGCACCGGCACTCGGCCCACCGACAACGATCGCGACGGTCTCTACGACGAAGACGACGCCAATGATCTCGACGGCGACGGCGAGATCACGCAGATGCGCAAACGCGTGCCGCTCGGCGAAGGCAGCCACCGCCTCGATCTGGTGGATCCGCGCGTGATGATCCCGGTAAGCGGCAAGGAGCAGGGCGACTGGATCATGCTCGGCCAGGAAGGCATCGACGACGACGACGACGGCCGCATCAACGAAGACGGCAAGGGCGGCTACGACATGAACCGCAACTGGCCCTCGGATTGGCAGCCGAACCACATCCAATTCGGCGCCGGCGACTACCCGTTCTCATACTCAGAGACCGCCGCGGTGGGACGCTTCCTGTTGTCGCGCCCGAACGTGGCCGCCGTGCAATCCTTTCACAATAGTGGCGGAATGATCCTGCGCGGACCGGGCGCGGATTACGTCACTTACCCGCGCTCGGACATCCGCGTCTACGACGAGATCGGCGCCGAGGGCGAGCGCATGCTGCCCTTCTACAACTACATGATCATTCACGCCGACTTGTACACGGTGCACGGCGGCTTCGTGAACTGGACCTACGAAGGTCTCGGCATCTTCTCCTTCACCAACGAACTCTGGGCCGGGCCGCAGTACCAAGGCGGCAGCAGCTCCGAGAGCGAGGGAGGACGCGGCTCCCGCTCCGGCTCGCAACTCGAGTGGAACGACTCGGTGATGCTCGGCGACATCTACACCGGTTGGAAGCCCTATCTTCATCCGGAGTACGGCGAGGTCGAGATCGGCGGATTCAAGCGCCAGCACGGGCGCGTGGCGCCGTCCTTCATGATCGAAGAGATGCTGCACCGCAACGCGATGTTCTGCGCGCGCCACGCAGAGGAGATTGCAGAGGTGAGTTTCATGCGCGTTTCCTCCGAAGACCTCGGCGGCGGGCTGTGGCGCGTCACCGCAGTGCTCAAGAACGACAAAGCGATGCCGAGCCGCTCGGCCATGGCCGCGCAAAACGGCAACGGCACTCCGGACCGGCTCACGATCTCGGGCAACGGGCTCAGTGTGATTGCCGGCGGCGAACAACGGGATCGCTTCCGCCCTGAACTCATTGACTCGCCCGTGCGCCGACCCGAGCGCCTGCTGCTCGACAACGGCGTGCCGGGGCGCGGCAGGCTCACGATCTCCTGGCTGGTCAGCGGTGCAGCCGGCACTGCGCTGAAACTCCGCTTCGAAGCGGAGAAGGCCGATGCCGTGGAGTGGACGGGAACGCTGAACGCGGAGTAGTCGTCAATTCACCGTGAAGACGCGCGCGTCGGCGAGATCGCCGAAGGCGCGCGTCGCGGCATCGAAGAGCACGGCCGCGTAGTGGATGCCCGTGCCCGGCGCGACGCCCGGCGGAATCGTCGCCGCGGCCGTGACACCGCCGCCGGCCGTGCCGATCACGCCGCGCAGCAAGTTCGAGGCAGCGGAAGCGCTGAGCCAACTGCCCGGCGCGAGTCCGGTGAGGCGTCCATCGCCGAACGGCAGCGTTGCGATACCTGCTGCGTGCGACAAGAGCACGCGAAATTCCTGCCCGGCGGCGGCGCGACGAAACTGCTGGGCTTCGAAGTGCAAAGCCGAGCCGGGCAAGAGGCTGCCCTGCGGCGACACGTAAGGCGCACGCCATCCTCCGGCCCACACTTCGGTCGAACCGATCGCGCCTTCGAGCCAGAACGCGAAGTGATGCGCATAGTCCGCATCGTAAACGGCGCCGAAGTCATGAATCGTTGCAGACAAGGGGGCAACGACGAAGGGCGTCAACGGATCCGGATCCGCAGCGCGTGAAACGCTCGCGCGCAACCGGTTGCCGGCGCGCCAACATGCGCTGAAGCTGCCATCCGTGGAGTCGCCGTCGATCCACGGCGTCTCGCCGACGAGCGAGCCGAGACCGCGCTCGCTCCACGTGAGTCCGGAGTCCGCGCTCCACGCCAACCATGGGTGCTGGAAGCCGGGCGTCGCGCGATCGTCGCTCCAGGCGACGAGCACCAGACCGGGCGTGAAGAAGATGCGCGGATGCGCGGGCGTCACGGTGGGGCTGCGCGAGTTGGCGACGCGCAGCGGCACCGCCAGCCAGCTCGATCCACCGTCGCTCGAATGATTGGAGCCGACCGCGTGAATCGCGAAGAGATCCTGGAACACCACCGACACGCGGGCGCCAGAGACTGCGATGCGCAGGTCGCCGCTCATGGTGTTGATGGTCCCGCTCACGGCAACGGGCGACGCAAGCCAAGTCGCTCCGCCATCGAGACTGCGCTGGTAGCGCGCGGCATGAATGCCGGGCACGGTGACGTCGTCCATCCAAACCAAGTGCAGCGCCGCGCCGGCTGCTGCGAGATCCGCGCGCGGCGCCGAGCCGCCGCTGTGCATCAGCGCCGCCGCACTGAAGTTGCGCCCGCCATCGGTGGAAGTCAGCAGGCGCACTTCGTCTCCGCTCGGCAGGCCGGTGAGACACAGGGCGACGCTGAGCCGCGCGCCATTCTGGGTCGAGGAAGGACGCAGCAGCCGCACTTCGGCAGCCCCCGCCGCATGGCCGTCGTCGAGTCGTTGTTCCAACTCCCAACTCTGTCCACCATCGCGGCTCGCGCGGAACCAAAGATCGGCGGCGCCGTTGCGTTCGTCGAGCCAGAACACGCGAATTTCACCCGCCACGACTTCGACGGATCCCTCCTGCACGCGTTTTGCTGTTGCGGACGAACCACCGTCAACGCGCACGGGAGCAGCCCAGTTTCGTCCGCCGTCGCCTGAGACTGCGCACCACACGCCGTCTACTCCGTTGGCGCCTG
>JAQBVK010000051.1 GCA_027623585.1 Planctomycetota bacterium | reverse complement strand
GTGACGGTGGCGCCGTCCCGCATTTCGATCGGATCTGAGCGATAGCCCGGAGGCGCGATCAAAGTGTAGGTGCCGTTCGCGAGGTCGCGGAATTCGTAACTGCCGTCCGCACGCGGCTGCGTCATCCCGGATTGACGGCCTTGCTCATCCATGAGGATCAGGATGTTCGCGCCGAAACCGCCTGCGGCGTCGCCCGCGGCCGCGGCCCGATGCACTCCGCGCAAGGTCCCGCCTGCGCTGAGGCGCGCGGCGCCGAGGTCGCGCTCTTGCTCATCTGCCAGGACAATTTTTTCACTACTCCAGGCGGCGTGCCCGGGCGCGGTGATGCGCACGGTCCAGTCGCCGGGAGGTACTTCCTCGAAGACGTAGCGTCCTGAGGAGTCCAGGTCGACGCGCGTGGCGTTCGGACCCCCGCTCATCGAGACGTTGGGGCCTTCGCCGTCATCCGTCAGCAAGATGCGCATCGCCATCGGCCGGCGGCCGCCTCCGGAATTTTCCGCAGCGGCGCGCTCGAGATGCGCGACCGCCTTCCGCAACTCGCCAGTGCTGCTTTCGGCGCGACCGGAGATGCGGCCGCCACGCACGTCGACGTCAATCTTCTGCTCGCCGGCCATCACGGTGGCGCGCTCACGGCGTTGCGGCAAACCTTCGCCCGGCATGACCACCACGTCGTACTCACCGGGTGCGACCGGTTGGAGGCGCGCGCTGCCGTCCGGCAAAGTGCGCGTTCCGCCGACATCGCCAAAAATCATTCCCGACATCGGATCGTTCGCAGTTTTGACGGGCTCGAGCCGCACTTGCGCGTTGCCGAGCGGTTTGCCGCGGCGGGTCACGCGCACGGTCGGGATCGCAATCTCGGTCGCCCGCAACAACACTTCGGCGTCGTCACCCGGGACCAACATCGCTTCGACGCCGGTCCGTGAACTCGCCGGCTTCGCAGCGCCTCGGTTTCCGATCGACACTTCGGAGAAACTGAATCCGCCCTCGGCGGCGGCGGCTTCGTAGTCCACCGTCCAGATGCCGGGCTGCATGCCCGTGAATACAGCGCGTCCGGCGGCATCGGTGGTCCGAGTCAGCGGCGCAGCCTTGCTGCTTGCTCCCTCAATCTTCGGAGTCGCCACCACTCGCACGCCGGGAAGCGGCGCGCCGGCGCCGTCCTGCACGACCGCGCGCAAGTTGGCGCCCGGCAAGAGCGCAAGTTCGCTGCGCTGCGGCCCGCGCTCGCGCACGAAGTCCAGTTGCTGGCGCGCGAATCCTTCCGCGGAGAGGCGCAAGCTGTAGCGGCCTTCCGCAAGATCGGTGAATGCGGCTACGCCGTCGGCGTCGGTGATTCCTCGGTTTTCACCACCGAATGAAATGTGCGACTCGCCGGCACCGTCGGCGCTTGCACGCACGCGGACTCCACGCTGTCCGACGCCGTGACCGGCGAATCCTTGAGCCGGGTCCTCCTGAGGTTCGATCATTACGACCGCTCCAGGCACCGGCATACCGCTGCCGGATTCGGTCACGATCACGGCGAACACTGCGGCCGGCTCGAGACGCGCGACGACGTCGTCGACGTCCTGCGCCAGATCCACGCGAAGATCGCCGGTGCTGTGCGTCGCAGTGTGCGCGAGGACGCGCCAAACGCCGGCATCTAAGCCACCGATCGAAAAGGAACCATCCGGTCCGCTGATCGCGCTGCGCGAGGACCAGAAGCTCATGAAGTCGAACTCGTCGTCTGCGCGTTCGACCAAGACTTCGAGTCCGGACACACCAGCGCCTTTTTCATTCACCAATTTTCCGGCGAGCGTCAGCGCCGGCGTCAAGGTGATGAGCGCCTCGGAGTCGGACGGATTCACCGTGGCCCGACCGCTCGCGTAGCCCTGCGCTTGCGCAGTCAGACGCGCATTGCCTTCTTCGGGCAATCCGCGCAACATGAAGCGGCCGTCCGCGCCGCTCACCGCGTCGGCCTTTTGCTGAGGAGTCGCACCAACACCGAACTCGAAGTTCAGTCCCCCGCCTCGAGTCGCGGAACCCACGAAGATCTCAGCGCCGGCGACCGGACGGCGGTCACGGTCCACGATTTGTCCGCGCAGCACGCGCCCTTCGCGTAAATGGAGCATCGCTTCAGCCGGAACGCCGGCTTCGGCCTTCGTCTGCACGCTCGCTGCCGGTGCGTAGCCGCTGGCTTCGGCTTCCAATTGGTAAGCACCCGGCAAGAGCCCAGAGAAACGGTATTCGCCGCGTTCGTCGCTGGTCGCGCGTCGCTGAGGACCGGCAAAGCCACCGCTTCGACTCCCTGTTTCCCGCAGGCTGACCTGGGCGCCTGCGACGGCCGCGCCGTCCGGCGCGCGCACTTGGCCGGCGATCTCTCCGCCGTCCTGCAAAGTGAGCGTGCCGAGGTCGAGGATCTCACCACGCGCGAGCGGATCGAGCCGCAGCCTGAGCGTCTGCTGCGCGGGACCGCCCACCTCGACGATCAGTGAGGAAGATGCGGGCACCGCAGTTTCGATGCGGCCATCGGCGCCGCCGGTGATGCGCTCCGCTTCGCCTCGTCCAGGCATCCCCACCGAGAAAACTTCGAAATCGCCTTGGCCGAAAAAATCGGCCTGAGTGGACACCCATGCGGTGGGTACGGCGCGGCCAGCATGGTCGACCGCTTTGAGGCGCAGCATGGCTTGCCCCGCAGCGGCTGCAGCGTTGGCGCGCTCAGCCGCGCTGGCTTCCGTCCCGGAGGCTTCTGCGCGCGTCAGGCTGCCGTCGCCGACGGCGTCCAGATCCGCGGCGCCGATCGCGCCCGCGGGCTGCGCTTGCGACTGCTCCGCACCGCCCGCCGCGCCCGGATCGGAGTCGGGCTCCTCCGCGCGCAAGAGATACCAAGCGACAGCGGCGAGGAGAAGGATCAGAACGGCGAACAGGGAGCGAGTGGCGTTCATGGCGATGCCCGTCTTACGGGTGAGTCCGACAAGTGTAGGCGAAATCCGCGAGGGTAGTTTGCCGCCATGCTGGCGATCCCCTTGCTCTTCGCTCTCCCCCTGACAGGGGTGGGCCCTCTGCCCCAGGACCCCGCGCGCCTGATGCCGGCGCGGATCGAGCGCTACGAGGCGGATTTGGGTGCCGTGCGGAGGCTGGGACCTCTGGATTGGTCCAACGCGGCGCTGGACCGCATGGAGGCCTTTCTCCACGTGGAGAACCAGGCGCTCCTGGCGGAATCCGGCTTCGAGAACTTCGGCCTCGACGACCGCGTGGACTACAGCTTGCTGCGAAACCTTCTCGAGCACGAAATTCGTGAGCTCGGTCACGAGCGGACACGGCAGGCGGAAGTCGAGCCGCTGTTGTCCTTCGCCGCCCCGTTGATCGCCTTGGTGGACGCTCGCCTGGTGCGCGAACTCGCGCCGGCGGCGGAATCAGCGGAGACGCTCGACGCGGCAGTGCGCGCGATCACAGCGCTCCGCGCCGAGTGGAAGGACGCGAAACCGGAGGTTCGGCCGACCGTCGCCGGGCGCGCTGCTGAACGTTGTGAGGACTTGCAGCGCGCGCTCAGCGGGTGGTACCGCTTCTACGCCGACTACGATCCGGGCTTCACCTGGTGGTGCGAGGAGCCGTGGGGGCGCCTGGAGCGCGCGCTCGGTGACTTCGCTCGGCACCTGCGCAAGGAGATCGGCGGACTCGATCCGGACGACCCGACGCAGTTGCTCGGCGACCCGATCGGACGCGAAGCCCTGCTCGACGAACTCCGTTTCGAAATGATTCCCTATTCTCCCGAGGAGCTGGTGGCGATAGCGGAGCGCGAATTGGCGTGGTGCCGGGCGCGATGGGAAGAGGCGGCCGCCGAAATGGGCTACGGCGACGATCGCGCTGCCGCGCTGGCTGCGGCAAAGGAGATGCACGTAGCGCCCGGAGGACAGCCCGAAATGATTCTGATGCTCGCCCAGGAGGCCGTGGACTTCGTGGAGCGCAACCAGCTCGTGACGGTGCCCGAATTGTGCAAGGACTCGTGGCGGATGGAGATGATGTCGCCTCAACGGCAGAAATACACGCCGTACTTCACCGGTGGCGAAGTGATCAGCATTTCCTTCCCAACTGCGGGGATGGAGCACGGCGACAAGCTGATGAGCTTGCGCAGCAACAACCTGCCGTTCTGCCGCGCCACCGTGCATCACGAATTGATTCCGGGCCACCACTTGCAGGGCTTCATGAGCCAACGCAACAACACGCACCGGCGCCCGTTCCGCACACCTTTCCTCGGCGAGGGCTGGGCGCTGTGGTGGGAACTCCTGTTGTGGGACATGGATTTCTTTCCCACGCCCGAGGACCGCGTCGGCGCGCTGTTCTGGCGCTCGCACCGCTGTGCGCGGATCATGTTCTCGCTGAACTTCCACCTCGGAAAATGGACGCCACAGGAGTGCGTGGACTTCCTGGTCGCCGAGGTCGGGCACGAGCGCAGCGGCGCCGAAGCCGAGGTGCGCCGCTCGATCCAGGGCGGTTACGGTCCGCTCTACCAATGCGCCTACATGGTCGGCGGGTTGCAGTTGCGCGCGCTGCACCGCGAACTCGTGACCGAGGGCGGCTGGAGCGAACGCGACTTCCACGACGCGGTGTTGCGCCAGAACTCGATTCCGGTCGAGATGATCCGCGCAACGCTGACGGGCCGCGCTCCGGCTAAGGAGCACGGCCCGACTTGGCGTTTCGACGACGCGCGCTGAACGCGCTACTTGTCCTCTTCGGTGACGCCCATGTCGCTGCGATCCGGGTACGCCGGACGCTTCGGCATGTTCCAAGGATGCGACTTCACCTCGTCGAGCATCTGAGCGATCGCCGCTTCGAGCTGCGGATCCTCACCGCGTGAGAGCGCGGTCGGATGATCGATCACCTCGATGTCCGGGTCGACGCCGTGGCCTTCGATTCCCCAGGTGCCGTCGAGGTCGTAATAGGCGAAGGTCGGCGAACTCATGCCGCCGCCGTCCACGAAGCCGGGGTTGCCGCTGATGCCGACCAGCCCACCCCAGGTGCGCATGCCGATGAGCTTGCCGAGCCCGGCTTGCTTGAAGTACGCCGGGAAGGCGTCCCCACCGGAACCGGCGAGACCGTTGATCAGCATGCACTTCGGCCCCTGGTGACTGTCGGGCGGCCACTGCCAGTCCCTGCCGTCGCGCCCCGCCCACATGTTGGTGGCGGGACGGTTCAACAACTCGATGAAGCGGGTCGGGATCTGTCCGCCGCCGTTCCAACGCTCGTCGATGATCAGCGCTTGCTTGCCGATCTGGCCATAGAACTGCCTGAAGAGGTCGTTCTGACCGGTGATGCCGGTGTCGGTGACGTAGATGTAGCCGACCTTGCCGCCGGTCTGCTCCTCCACGTAGCGCCGGTTGCTTTCGATCCAGGAGCGGAAGCGAAGTTGTGAATCATTGCCGATCGGCTTGACCACCACTTCGCGCGCGTCGTCGTCCATTTCCGGCTTGGCGCTGACCGTGAGCACGGTCGGGCGCCCGGCCATGCCGAGGAATGCGCTCCACGGATCCTGCGCCGCGTCGAGCGGCTGGCCATTGACTGCCAGCACCCAGTCGCCTTCGTTGACGTCCACGCCGGGCGCGCCAAGCGGTCCGCGCGCGTCCGCGTCCCAAGCGGCGCCGTGATGAATCTTCGCGATGCGGTAGGCGCCCTGTTCGAGCGACCAGTCCACGCCGAGCATCCCGACGCTCTCGCTCGGCTGAGATTCGCTGGGGCCGCCCATCACGTAGGCGTGCCCGACGTTCAGTTCGGAGATCAGCTCACCCAGCACGTAGGAGAAGTCCTCGCGTGAAGTGCAGTGATCGATCATCGGCAGGTACTGCCGCAGCACCGCGGGCCAATCCACGCCGTGCATGTTCGGATCGTAGAAATAATCGCGCTGCAGGCGCCACGCCTCGGTGAGCATCTGGCGCCACTCGACGCGCGGATCCACGATCACGCTCATGCCTTCGGTCGGCACGCGTTCACCGCTTGCGCCGGCCGACATGCCTTGGATCGAGCCGCTCGAGCCGCGTAGGACCAAGCCCTTGGAGCCGTCCGCGGTCAAGGCCAAGCCATTGATTCCGGCGGCGACCAACTTCTCCGAAGGCTCGTCATCCGAGATGTCGAGCGACATCAGCCCGACGTCTCCGCCGGACATACGCAGGAACAGCAAATGTCCCTTGTCGTTCACGGCGAGACCCGCGAAGGTGCCGGCGGAAGTCGGAAGCATCATCGCGCGCGCTTCGGCGCCCTCGAAATCGATGGTGACGTCCTTCTTCGGACTCTTGTCGGCGGAAGCGGACTTGTCGCCTTTGGCGCCGGACGCCGGCTCCTGGCGAGTCAGCTCGAAGGCCAGATCGGCGCCGTCCATGTTGACCTTGCCCTTCATCACGGAACCCGTGACTTGGGCTTCGCAGGTGGCATCGCCGTCGGAAGTGCGCAGCAAGGCCGTCACGCGGCCGCTCGCCTTGTCATACCTGCCGTTCACGACATCGGCCGAGCCGAGCGGAATCGTGAAGCTGCCGCTGATGCTGCCGTCGGCCTTCAACTGCAGGTCGGCGGTCAGTGAGACGCCTCCCGGCGGCAGGATCGGTCCGGACATCGTGCCGGTCCAGATTCCAGAGAATCCGTCGTCCGCAGCGGCGGGTTCGGGCTCCTGTTCGGTCTCCTCTTCAGCATCCTTGTCCTCGCCCTTGTCCTCGGCCTCGGCTTCGGCGTCTTCTTCCTTGGCTTCCTCCCAGGTCTCTTCGTCGCTCTCGAGCAGCCACGGAGACTTCACGTCCTTGCGCAGCGGCAGCGCCATCAGCACTTGTGAGTCTTCGTAGATGAAGGTGCTGTCAATCGAGGAATAGGTCGGCGAGTAGTTCAGGCCGGTGGTGTAGAACAGCCAGTCACCCTGGCGGTCGAACACCGGGTTGGCGTCTCCGAAGTAGCCGCTGGTGAGTTGCGTCTTGGTAGCGGTCGCGAGCTCGTAAACGAACACCGCCGTCACCGGCGCATCGTCCTTGGTGCGCGACCAAGTCATCCACTTGGAATCGTGCGACCAGCTCGGGCGCGAACCTTGGCCGAAGAAACCGAAGGGTTCGCGATCGAGTTCCGTCGTTGCGCCGCTCTCGACGTCGACCATGAACTTCGCCGCAGATTTGTCCATGTACACGATCCACTTGGAATCGGGGGACCAACCCATCCAGGTCTTGAAGGGGCCACCGCCGCTGGTGAGCACACGCGTCTCGCCCTTGCCGTCGCTCTGCGTCAGCGCAATCTCGTAGTCGCCGGAGGCGTCGGTGAAGTACGCGATCCAGCGGCCGTCCGGAGACCACGCGGGCGTGCGTTCGGCCGACGCGCCGCTATTCGTGAGGTTGCGCGGCGGACCGTCCTTGGCCGGCAAGGTCCAGATGTCACCGCGCGCGGAAACCGCTGCGCGCTTGGCGTTCGGCGAAATGTCCCAATCCATGATGCCGCCGCTCGCGTCCTTGCGCTGAGGGCGCACGGAGATGGTGTCGCCAGGAACGGTCACTTGCACCGCGCGCGATTCCCCGCTGGCGAGGTCCAGCAGCATCAAATCGGCGCCGAGTTGGTACACGATCGCGTCCGGGCCGATCGCCGCCCACTTCGCATCGTACTCCGTGTGATGCGTGATCTGCACTGCGGATCTCTTGCTGAAGTCGTGCTTCCAAATGTTGAGACGATGCCCCTTGCCTTCGTCGGAGAGATAGTAGAGGTCGTCACCGTGCCACATCGGCTGCGTGTCCGTTCCTTCCCATCCGGTCACGCGATGCGCGCTGTGATCCTGCAGATCAAAGGCCCAGATGTCCGTCGCCATGCCGCCGCGATAGCGCTTCCAGGTGCGTTGATCGCGCGTGTGCGGGGTGTAAGCGAGCATTCGCCCGTCGCCGCGGATCGCGCCGTTCGCGCCGTACGGCAGCGGCAGCGCTTCCGGCAGTCCGCCTTCGGGAGAAACCGTCAAGAGGCGCGACCACTTGGAGAACGCGGCGAAACCGCCGCTCATGAAGAGGATGTCGCCGTCCGGGGTCCAACCGAGCGGGATCTCAGCGCTCGGATGGTTCGTGACCCGGCGCGGCGTTCCGCCGGCGGTCGGCACCACGTAGAGGTCGCGGCCTCCATCATAATTGCCTTGGAAGACCAGCCAGCGCCCGTCGTCGCTGAAGCGCGGAAACATTTCCACCCCCGGAGGGCTAGCGAGCGGCGTGGCTTGCCCGCCCGCGCGGGGCACCAGCCAGAGGTCGTTCGCATAGCCAAAGACGATGTGCGTTGCGCTGACGTCCGGATAACGCAACATCCCCGCCGGAGGCGGGGCGTCTTGAGGGACCGCGACCGCTGCGGCCGCGAGGAGTACGGGGGCGAAGAGGGAGAACATGACGAAGGGTGGAAAGGCTACGCGAGCGCTTCGCTTCTGCTGGACGCTGTCCAGGAAACGCGCGCGGCCTTCCCCCCCTACGCTGAACGCGGCGACTACTGCTTCTGAAGCACTTCGGCGCCGTCGATCATCAAGGATTGAACTGCACCGTCCGTCGAGGCAACCTCGGCGTGCTCGAAGTTGGTGCCTTTGCCGTCCCAGACGTCCTCGAGCCAGAAGTGGTACGGGTTGATGACGAGGAAGTCGCCGATCATCGCGCCGAACTGGGCGAGCGGAATTACGGGCACGACGTGCAGGAGACCGTCGAGCAGGGGCTTCTGCACGTAGAGCTCGCGGTCCCAATCGTCCACGGAACGCTGCAACTGCTGGGGGCCGGCTGAGCAGGCGCCCAGGCTGGCGAGCGCAGTCAGACAAAGAAGTGAGGTGATGACTTTCATGAATGCCATTGGATCGCGGCGCTGGATCCGCTGCAATGCCTACGAATGCGTAAGCCGCTCCTTCTGGCCTGCGGCATCGCCTGCACCGCACTCGCCGTCGCTGGAGTCGTGGTGCCGCTCTTGCCGACCACGCCCTTCCTGCTGCTGGCGGCAGCGTGCTTCGCCCGGAGTTCACAGCGCCTGCATGGCTGGCTCCTAACGCATGCGCTGTTCGGGACGCTTCTGAGTGATTGGGAACGATTGGGGGCGATTCGAAGGCGCGCGAAAATCATCGCCAGCGTGATGATGATCGGTCTGGTGGCCTATCCCTTGATCGCGCTGGAGTTCCCAATTGTCCTCAAGATCGTGGCCGCAGGGAGCGTCGTCGCCGTGCTGTTGTTCCTTTGGACACGGCCTGAGCCGCCGCTGGGATAGCATTGCCGCATGCCGGGAATGTGGAGCCGCGCCGCCGCGCTTGCGGCAGATACGCCGCCGCAGCGCCACAAGGCGGTGGACTTCCTGCGCGCGGCATCCATCACGGCGGTCGTGCTCGGCCATTGGCTGATGGCGGCGATCTGGGTGGATGCCGACGGCACGCACGCATCGCATCTCCTGGCGCTGTCGCCCTGGACGCAATGGCTCACTTGGGCGTTTCAGGTGATGCCCGTGTTCTTCTTCGTCGGCGGCTACGCAAACGGAGTTTCGTGGGATTCGGCGCTGCGCACCAACCAGAGTTACCGTGATTGGCTGTACGGGCGCATCGGACGATTATGTCGCCCGGTGTTCCCATTGCTGCTGTTCTGGGCGGCTGCGGCGTGGATCGCGCGCGCCGCCGGAGTGCCTGCGGAAATAATTCGCATCGCTTCGATCACCGCATTGGTGCCGACCTGGTTCCTCGCCGTGTACTTCCTGGTCGTAATCCTCGCGCCCCTCGCCCACGCGGCGTGGCGGCGTTTCGGGATGGCAACCTTCTGGGCGCCCGCGGCGGTAGCGGCTGTGCTCGACCTGCTGTTCTTCGGCGCCGGCGTCCGTGAGCCAGGGTGGGCAAATTATTTCTTCATTTGGATTGCGGTGCACCAACTCGGGTTCGCCTGGCGCGCCGGCCGCTTTTCCGCGCGCGGAATGGCGCTCGCCTGGTGCCTTACGGGCCTGGCAGCCCTGATCGCGATGACCGAGTTCGGGCCGTGGCCGCGCAGCCTCGTCGGCGTTCCCGGCGAGGAGATCAGCAACACCACGCCGCCTCACCTTCCGCTGCTGCCGCTCGCCGCGTTCCAGTTCGGCGCCGTGATGTTGATCGAGAACCGGCTGCGCCGCTGGCTCAAGCGGCCCGCACCGTGGACCACGGCCGTGCTCTTGAACGGCACGATCATGACGCTCTTCCTCTGGCACAGCGGCTCGATGATGCTCAGCTACGGCTTGAGCATCTGGCTCGGCGGAATCGGATTGGGTTTGTTTCCTGGCAGCGCGATCTGGTGGGCGATGCGCCCGCTATGGGTGTTGATCTTCCTCGCCATGACCATGATTTTCCTTTCCCTGTTCGCGCGCCTGGAGCGCGGCTCGCGCGCTTCCGCGTCCGCGCCGCACCCGGCGCGGATGATCTGCGGCCTGCTCGTCGGCGGCGCCGGCATCGCCCAACTCGCCATGTTCGGGATCGGAGGCGACGGTCCCGGCGGCTTGAGGCTGATTCCGCTCCTGCTCGCCCTCGGCGGAATGATCACGGCGCTGGCCCCGGGCCCGGCACGCACGTCGCACTGAAGGCTTGACCGCGCGGATTGGATCTTGCACGACACCGTGACGCGCATGAAGCGTCGCCTTGGCGCCGCCATCGAGACTCAGGTATGGATCCGCGCAGGCTTCCTATACAGCGAGTGATTCGCAGCCGGAATCGTGTGCGATGGAACACGAGCAGGGGCGGCTCGGCCTCGATTCGATAGAGCACGAGCCACTCCGTCGAGTGCTCGGGGGTGAGCGGAGCAACGATCGGCGCTAATTCCTCCGACGCTCCCGGAATGTAGGCGAGCCAAAGCGGAGGCCGCTCCGGGTAATTCATGCGGTAGGAAGCAAGCGCTTGCTGGAAGGTCACGGGTGAATCCACTCCGCGGAACAGATGCCGCTGCATGTACCACGCCGGCAGCAAGGAGTAGCTCGGCAGCATCACGATCGCGCCTTCGGGCACCAGTCCTTCGGTGGTGCGGCCGATGTGCACGCTCGGCTCGTTCGGTGCCTCGCTCCAACGAATTTGGACCCGTCGTGAGTTCACCGTTCCTTGCGCCAGTAACACGACGACGGCCAGCGCAACCACGCCGCGGGGCACACGCGGATGACTCAGAACGGCGGCCACCGCCAGCGCGAAGAAGGGCAAGCCGAGTTGCATCTGATAGACGTGCTTCGTCGCGTGGTTCTGGAACACCAGAAACCAGGCGAGCCAAGCGATGAGCCAGGCGAGCACCGCGACCCTCATCGTCCGCGGGACCGCCTTGCGCAAGAAGGGCAGCGCCAGCAGGGAGGCCACAGGAACCCATCCGAAGGACTCCCATCCTCGCGCCCACCAGATGGTCAAAGACTCGCTCCATGAACCGGCGCGCGAAGCCAGGTCGTTGTCCCCAAAGCCGTGATCGGTCGGGTCGTGCATGGCGCCGGAGAACATGCCGGTTCGCATCTTGATCTTGTCGAGCAGCCCGTCGGCCAGGTCGGGCCGCACGCTGAAGTAACAGATCATCAAGCCCGCGA
>JAQBVK010000050.1 GCA_027623585.1 Planctomycetota bacterium | reverse complement strand
CTCACGGTCGGAGCGCCCTTACTTTTGGCGTGGTGTCGACAGGTAGGGGATAAACTTGGGGTCTGGCGCTCCGTAACCCCCTGGGGTGCCCCCATACCAGCACATGAGAATGTTCCCTCACTTCCTCGCCGGCTTCGTCCTTCTGGCCGGCTCCGCCTCCGCCCAAACCACCTACCTGTTCGAGAATCACAACACGACGGTTCCTGGGCCGGGTTGGACGCAAGACAAGATCAATCCTGCCGCGCAGGGTTGGATCCAGTCGGTCGACTTGCGCGCCTGGCACGAGGACGAGTTCACCAGCGTAGGCGCCACGGATGATCGTCTGATCAGTCCGTCGATGAACTTGAGCGCAGCGGGTGCGGTCTACGTGCACTTCTACTCGCAGCTCAATTACGCGCAGTGGCTCGCCAACCATCCGAGCACGATCGGTGACGGCGAAAACGACCTGTGGATCTCGACCGACAACGGCGTGACCTGGGTCGAGGTCTGGACCGACACGCGCATCGTGAACTCGACCGATTGGAGCACCGTGGACATCTCGTCCTACGCCGGTAACGCGAACGTGAAGATCGCGCTGCGCTTCTACGGGACCTTTGCCCAGGAGTGGTGGGTGGACGACGTCATCGTGGACGACGTCCCGACCAATCCGCTGCCGCCGCCCGCGGTGTGGACCGTGAACCTTCCGGCCGGCAACGTGCCGGTATCGAGCTTCTCGGCTTGCGACGACTTCGAGTCCTACGCGGGAGTGGTGCCGAACTTCATGGCGCTGACTGCGGTCAACGGCCTCACCGGCCTGCCGGACGTCGAGGCCTGGTGCACCATCGCCGGCGGCACGACGGCCGCGTCGAGTGGTATCCGCAACCTCGAGATGGGCTTGCTACCCGGCTCCACGAACTATCACGACGTGCGCAACGCGCTCGTGATCGGACTGGACGGAACCGGCGCCGGCCTGCTCACCGTGGATTTCATGGGAATCAATTTCGGCGAGGAGGACACGGCGGCCGACGGCGTCTGGGTGTCCAGCAACGGCTCTGATTGGTATCGCGCTCTGGTCTCGTGGACGGTGATTCCCGTGAACGCGATCTGGAACGCAGTGAGCGTGGATCTCACGGGTTATCACGCGATTACGAATGGTCCGTTCTACCTGATGTTCCAACAGCAGGATAACTTTCCCTACAACGACCTCGATGGAATCGGCGTGGATGATCTGTGCATCAGTGCGTCGGGTCCGCTCGGGCCGACGCTGACCAAGAACGGCAGTTGCCCGGGCTTGATCGGACTGCAGATCACGAACGCGACGGCGAATGCTCCGGTGGCGCTGTTCTACGGACCGGCAGGAAGCTTCACGCAGAGTAGCCCGAGCCGGCCTTGCCAGGGCATCGTGCTGGGGATCCAGACTCCGCACTTCGTCGGCTTCCTGACCACGAATGCCAGCGGTCAGACTCAACTGCAGTTCAACGCGCCTAGTGGTGCTTGCGGTGTGGCGGTGCAAGCTGCGGACATGACGACCTGCGCGGCGTCGAACTCCGTGACGCTCTAGTTCATTGCTCCCAGTTCGAGGGTCCCGGTTTGCGCCGGGACCCCTTTTTCTTCCGGATTCGGCGACGTGGGGTCTGAATTGGATGTGATAGGCTTTGTGGACTCGTCTGATCTGATGATTCCCATCCTTCCCCTCCTTCTTTTGGTCGCGACTCCGCAGAACGTCGCGCTCACCGAAAACTTCAACACGGGTACTTTCCCGCCGACCGGTTGGTCGCAGCAGAAAGCGAATCCGGCCAGCACTGGATGGAAACGGCACGCCGGGTCCTTGCGCGCATGGCACGAAGATGAGCCGCTCTTGGTCGGGCAATGCAATGATTTGCTCATCAGTTCGAGTTTTTCTTTGGTGGGATTTGCCGAGGCCTTCGGTCACGTGGACGTCGAGATCAAGTATCCCGAGTTCCTCGCCAATCATCCGTTCTCACAGGCTGACGGCGAGACCTCCTTGCTGTACCGCTCCGGCGGAAGTGGTTGGGTGAAGGCCTGGACCGAGTGCCGCACTTCGCCGGGACGCTCTTCGTTCACCTCGCGAGTGCCGAATCAATTCCTCGGTCAGGCGAGCGTCGAACTCGCGCTGCTGTACGTCGGCAAGTACGCGCATGAGACCTGGATCGATGTCGTCCAGGTCGACGACGCGCGCGTGGCGCCGGGCGGTGGCGGTGGCGGCGGGACTCAATGGCCCAACATCGCGCTTCCCACGACTTTCCTGACGGCGCCGTTCACCGAGGACTTCGAGGCCTGGGCCGGCGTCCCGCCCTCGTTCATGGCCTTGTCGGCCCTGAAGTCCAGCAGCTTGCTGCCGGACCCGGAGGCTTGGTGTTCGATCGCCGGCGGAACCGTCGCCTCAAGCAGCGGCGTGCGGCACCTGGAAATGGGCCTGATGCCGGGGAGTAGCAATTATCACAACGTGCGCAACGCGCTCGTGATCGGAATCGATGGCGCAGCTTCGCCCGGTTGGGTGTTGGACTTCGACGTGCATGACTACGGCGAAGAAGTGCATGCCTTCGACGGCGTGTGGGTCTCTTCCGACGGACAGTTCTGGATTCAGCTCCTGACCCCGTGGGGGGGCTACCCCACCACCTGGACGACGGTCAGCGGGCTCGATCTGGGTCAAGCCGGAGTGCCCCTCGATGGCAACTTCTACGTGATGTTCGCGCAAGAGGACAACTATCCGTACGCCAATTTCGATGGGGTCGGCGTGGATGACGTCGTCCTCAGAACCGCTGCTGGCGGCGGATGTGGTCTTGCCGTGACGATGGTCGGCACCTGCCCGGGCCCCGCGACCTTCGAGATCGAAGGCGCCCGACCCGGAAGTCGCGTGATGCTGCTCTATGGCGCGCCCGGAGCGCATACTTGGAATGGCACGCCCTGCACGGGCCTGGTACTTGGCCTGAGTGGGCCGAAGGTCGGCGCGAGTTGGGATCCGGCGAGTGCAGTGTTGTGCCTGCCGGTGCGGTTGCCTTCCAGTGCGTGTGGATTAGCGGTGCAGGCGGTGGACCTGGATGCTTGCTGCGCTGGGGGAGTGACGATCCTCTAACGGAATCTGGCCCCTTTGGTTGGAGTGCACTCCAAGGGATCGGGTAACTTCGGTCGCCGCAGTGCGTGGATCGGTCAGCAGAGCTTGCGTCGTACGCGAGTTCACTGACCGATGCCCTTCGAACCGCCCTTCTGTCCCGACCTTCGTTGCCCGTCGCGAAGTTCCACGCCGTCCTTTCGCTGGCGCCGCGATGGCCGCTATCGACGCGCCTGCGACGCGCGACGTGTGCAGCGATTTCTTTGCCTGTGCTGCCGGCGCCGATTCTCTTCCCAGTCGTTTCGCCTCGACTACCGGCAGCATAAATCGCGACTCAATCGTGCGATCTTCGGCTGTTTTTTTTCGAAGGTGAATCATCGGCAAGCCGCGCGCATCCTGCGCGTGAATCGCAAGACCATCGAGCGTCGTCTGCGACTGTGGGGCCCCGCGCTGCGGGAGTTTCACGAATGCCAACTCGAGCGAAAACGGATACGCGGAGGCTTGAGCGGCACCTGGACGCTCGACGAGCAAGAGACCTTCGAGCACGATCGCCGGCTGCAGCCCGTCACGCTCCCGATCCTGATTCAATGGCGGACCTATTTCGTGCTGCACGTGGAGACTGCCCCACTACCGGCCCGGGGCGGGCTTTCCGCCTACGACGAAGAGCGCAAGCGAGTGCGTGAGGCGCGATGGGGCCGCAGGCGCAGCGGGTCAACCGAGGCGGTCGCACGTTGCTTCGAAGCGTGGCGCCGAGTGCATGACGGCGGACTCGCGCACCTGGTCACGGATCGCAAGACGAGTTATCCCGGACTGTTCAAGCGCTGCTTCGGCGATCGCTTCGGAAGTCACGTGCGCGTGTCGTCCACCGAAACGCGCAACCGCAAAAATCCGCTCTTCCCGATCAATCACACCTTGGCGATGTTTCGCGAACACGTGTCGCGCCTCGCGCGCAGAACCTGGGCCGCGGCCAAACTCCGAGAGCGGCTCGAAAGCCACCTGTGGATCTGGATCGCGTGGCGAAACTACGTGCGTGGCATCACCAACCAGGCCAAACACATCACGCCGGCGATGGCCACCGGAGTGACGAGCCAGCCCCTGACGATCCGCCGACTCCTGCGGTGGAGATGGCCGAAACTCATGCCGCTCAACACCATCTAAGGGGGCCAGATTCCGTCAGTTCTCGAGTCTTATCTCGATCTCGATCGTCTCCCCCGGCCCCAACCAGATCTTCTTCGGCATACTCGTTCGGCCAAACCAGCCTCCTCCCTCGATCGCGCTGGCCCAATAGTCCCCGGAGGCCAATCCGGTCAATCGCGCTTCGCCGCTGGCATTGAGGAGTCGTTTGCGCGCTCCCAATCCATTCTCACTCGTACTGAGCGTCAAGTTGCCGCCCGCAAGTGGCGCACCCTCCGCGTCGAAGGCGCGCACGATGAGTCCACTCGCAGCCTCGAGGCGGATCGTGCCCAGGTCCCGATCGGCTCCGTCGGCGGGATCGATCGCGAGGGCGCGGGTGACGGCGCCGGGATGCTCGATGGAGAAGGAATAACTTCCTGGCGGCAGATGGCTGAGACTGAAGACACCGCCCGGTCCGCTTCGCGCATGCATCGGCGGCACCTCGGAGGAATCCGCTGCATCCGCGATGAACAGCGATTCTTCGCCACGCGGATCCCAGCCTCGCGGCATCAATTTGATGAGCGCGTTTTCGAGCGGCGCTCCGTCACGGCCGACCACCAGTACTCCGTGCAAGGAACCCCCGGCCGGTAGCCGCCAATCGCCGAGCTTGACTGGATCGGTGCGGGTTTGGATCACTTCGGACCAGGTGGGCGCGCACCCTTCAGCACGAGCGAGAAGAATGAAGGAACCGCCTCCCTCCAACTCGATCGCGAAGCGACCCTCGGGATCGTCCACCGCCACGACCTCGCCGGTGGGGATATAGGGCGGCAGGCCGCGGATCGTGCGCCAGATCTCGATCTGACCTGAACGCGCGGGTTTCCCGTCCGCACCGAGCAGACGCCCGCTGATCCCGCCGATCTCCTGCATCTCGATGTGCAGGACAAATGGAGCCTCGCCCCGGATCCCTTGGGCACGCGCGCGCAAGTATCCCCGCCGCGTGGCCGACAACATGAAGTCACCTTCGGGCAGGCCCGAGATCGCGTAGTTCCCTTCCTCATCACTCAAGGAGTGGAAACTTGGCCCGACCCCCGGAGGGTCAGTCACCACCTCGACCAGCGCGCCTGCGACAGGCCCGTTGGCGGAGACGACGCTGCCGCTGAGTCCGAACTCCGGTCCGAGCAGGAGCCGGATCACGTCCGGCTCGCGGCCGGTGATGAGGATGATCGGCCGCAACCAACCGTCACCATATCCTTCCTTCTTTGCACGCAGCACCCAGGCGCCCGGGCCGAGGCTCTCGAAACCAGCGAAGCCGTCGGATTCACTGATCGCGACGAATCGGCGCCCGAGCGGGTCAGCGTTTTCACCGACCGCATCGGGCATGCCGTCAAGGGTCAACTCGACACGCGCTCCTTCGACGCCGCGGTCTGCCATGTCGACCACTCTGACTTCGAGTACGAAGCCTTGAACCATGCGAATCGGTGGCAACTCTTGATCGGTACCGGAGAAGCCCTCGACCGCGCCGCCTTCGGCGAAGGCAAAGTCCTCGTGCCACGCCCACACGTCCCAGGCCGTGCCCGCCGCCAGTCCACGCACGCGGTACCAGCCATCGCGATCGGTGGTCAATTTCGCATCCACGGTCGCGGAGTGGTCCTGCACCAGCATGAACGCGGAATCCTGACTGCGTCGGAACAAGATCACGGACGCGCCGGCCAGCGGCTGTCCCCCAGGAGTGAGTACCTGTCCCCGGATCTCTCCTGCGCGTCCTGCGGCGAGCTCTGCCGCGCCGCTTCCAGCGTTGGTCACTTCGGTGCGCCCCAACCCCGGATCCGGCCCCGGATCCTGCGTGCCGCCCGTTTCCAGGGCGCCGGCTTCGACTGGAGCGCCTTGACCGGCCGGATCCGCCCCGTTGCCGCCGGGCATCGTCGGATCGTCACCGGAGAACACGAACCACGCCACCACGGCGGCGAGCAGGATGAGAAGAGGGAGGAAGAGTTTTCGCATGTCAGACTCCACGGGGCGCGCCCGTCAAGATGCCTTCGAGAATGGCCGTCTGCTCGGCAGTAGCATTCGGGTCGATCGTGAAGCGCAGGTTACTGCGATCACGTTCCTTGACCGTCCACGGCGCCTTGACTCGGCCGGCGCCCCTGCGCTCGACCACGAGTTCCACGGTGGCTCCGGGCGCCAGGTCCGCGGTTGCGGCCTGTACCTCATCGGTATTGCGTACGCCAAGGTTGTTGATGCGCACCACTTTGTCGCCGATCCGCAGTTCCGCGGACGGCTCATCCCGCGTCAACGCCAACTCTTCGTCGAGCGCGAGCCCGAGGAAAGCGTCGCCCACGCGTTGCTCGAGTACCTTCACGCCGGCGAGAGCCAACACTTCGGAGTAGGGGAAAGGACGGTTGCCGGCCACGTGTCGTTCGAAGAACTCGGACGGATCCCAACCGCTGATCGATCGCACCGCGCGCTCCAGATCTCCAGGGCGAAGGCCCGCATCCGGATAGTCGACCCAGCGATTCAGGAAGCGCACCACGTCGTCGAGCGTGCGCCGGTTGTCCGTGTGATGCCGAATCTGCACGTCGAGCAGCAATCCGAGCGCTTGACCCTGGTCGTAATAAGAGATTTGGCGGCCGCTGCCGTCCCAGATGGTCCACGAGGAACGCTCCGGAGAGAGTTTTCCGTATCCCTGCGAAACCAGCAGGGTGCGGCCATTGCGCGCTTGTTCGTCCAAGAACCAATGCGCGCGATCCGCGCGCAAACCGGCGCGCTGCAAGATCACGTCGTTGTAATAGGAGGTCACGCCCTCCATCCACCACAGGTCCGTGGTGCGCACGTCACTGGCGTAGTCGAACGGCCCGAGCGCCTCTGGGCGAATTCGCTTGACGTTCCAAAGATGAAAGAATTCGTGGGCCGTGACGCTCTCGAGTCCGTCGATCGCGCCGCCCTTGATCGCGCCATGGTTGAACTCGATGGTCGTGGAGTTCAAGTGCTCCAGTCCGTAACCGCCTCCGATGTCGGTGAAGCCGAACAGATAGACGTAGCGCTCGAAGGGAAAGTCTCCGACCACGTCCCACGCGGCGTCCGAAATGCGGCGCACCTTCTCGACCCAGGCCTCGCGCGAGAGCTGCGCTTCGGTCGGGCGCTTGCCGTAGAGCACCACCTCGAAGGGGCGCTCGTGCAACTCGAAGGAGAAGCGTTCGAGTTCGCCGACCACGATCGGGCAGTCCACGAAGACGTCGTAATTCGGTGAATACCAAGTCGCCGTGCGGAGCGGATGCGGGCGATGGCCGCTGGCGTGGTCCCAGTCCTTCGGAAGTTTGAACTCCAGGGTGTGCGGCAGCTCTTGGGTGCCTTCGGCGTAGAGAAAGGTCTCCGGGCCGTTGCGCATCACCGCCGGAGTTGCGCCCGCGTCCGCGACGTTGTCCACAATCAGCCGATAGCGCGCCGTCAAGGCGGTGGCGCCGCGCGCGTCCACTTGCCAAGTACGATCATCACAGACCGTCGCAGTGCGCTCAACGCCGCTCTGGTCCGTCACCACCAGATCGCGGACCATGCGCTGAAAGTTCGCGAAGTTGTAGGAGCCCGGCTTCCACAAGGGCACCCGCAGAATCACTCGTTCGCGCTGATGCAGCGGCGCGAGCCGCATCTCCATTTGGAAGGCTTCACCGCTCGGCTCGGCTTCCAAGGTCCAGGCGACCTCGGTGAGATCGAAGGGCGTTTGCGCGAAGGCGGGGGCAGCGGCCAGCAGCGCGCCGACCAAAAGGCTAGGCAAGAGGATGCGTCGCATCGAAGGATGTACGGCGCAGGCAAGGCTACGCTGACTTGGAATTCTAGCGGTACGCACCGCCGGACGCCCCATGCCCCGCGCAGTCATCCACGCCTCCACCCCGTGCCGCGTTTTTCGCGGCGGACGTGTCTTTGACGGTCACGCGTGGCAGGACGGATGGACTGTCGTGAGCGACGAGTCCGGCCGCATCTCGTTCGCAGGAACCCATGCCGAGATCCCGACCGGAGCTGAGCTCGTCGAACTTGATGGCCGCTGGCTCCTCCCTGGACTCGTTGACTGCCACGTCCACTTCCGTGAGCCGGGCTTGGTGCGCAAGGAAGGCTACGCCACGGGTTCGCTCGGCGCGCTGCACGGCGGCGTCACCACGGTGTGCGAGATTCAGAACAATCCGCCGCTCATGAGCAGCGCGGACCTGCTGCGCGAGAAGTTGGCTGCGCTGCGCGGGATCTCGCGCGTGGACTACGCGCCCTACGGGTCTCTGGTCGAGGAAGCGCTTCCGCACCTGGCCGCGATGCGGTCCCTGACTCCGGCGGTGAAATGCTTCCTCGGTTGCTCCACCGGCGCGGGCGGTGTGGACGACGAAGAGACCATGCGGCGCTGGTTCCGCGCCGCGGCAGAAGCCGGCGTGCCGATCGTCGCGCACTGCGAAGACAACGCGGTCATGGACGCCGCTGCGGCCGAGTTAGCACCGGAACTACGCGACCGCCACGATCTCAACCGTCCCGCCGCTGCGGAAACGCGCAGCATCGCCGATGCCATGCGCGTTGCGCACGAGGTCGGCGCGCGACTGCACGTCTTCCACATCTCCACCACCGAGGGCGCGCGCATGGTGGCCGAGGCTGCGGCTGCGGGTCATGCGGTTCAGGGCTCCACTGCGCCGCACTATTTGCTCGCCACCGCGGATGAAGCCCATGAAGCGAGCCAGAATCGCTTCAAGGTGAACCCCAGCATCAAGTCCGTTGCGGATCGCAGTGGTCTGTGTGCATGGATTACCCAAGGTGCGCTTTGTGCGATCGGCACCGACCACGCGCCGCATCCGCTCGAGGAAAAAGATCGGCCTTACGCCAAGGCCCCCTCGGGTTTCCCTTCGGTGGACCTGCTGCTGCCGCTGATCGTTGCGGTGCATGACCGTCATGGAGTTCCACTCGACGCGCTTCTGCGCGCCGTCACCTCCGGACCTGCGCGCGAGTTCGGACTCTCGGGAAAGGGAAGCATTGCGTCGGGCATGGATGCGGATCTTGTGATCGTGGACCCCGACGCATCGCGCATCGTCGACGAGTCTCAACTGCCCTCCAAATCCAAGTGGAGTCCATACCACGGATGGGAGTTGCGCGCCTTTCCACAGCAGGTCTACCTCCGCGGCGCTCTGGTCATGAGTGGTGGCGCGGCGGTTGGGGACCCGATCGGCCGTCCCATCCGCTCGGCGCCACAAAGCCGTCCTATGTGATACCGTGAGATGAACCTCCACGATTGGCTTCACACCTCATGAACCCCCTCCTCCTTCTCGCACTCCTCGCCCCGGCGCAGACCGGTACCCTCGACTAATCCAGCCCGATGGGCAACGCTTGGTTCAACGTCGGCGTTAACAGTCTGACCTGGCAAATCGAGATCAAGACCGGCATCGCCGGTACCCTTGAGGGCTTTGAGGTGGAAATCAGCAGCGCTGGCATCAATTTGAGTGCCGGTGAATTGTGGGTAATTCGAACAGTGGGCAACTCCACTGCCGGAATCCGCGGCGAGTACGTCGCGCCGCCCGGAACTCCTCCCTATCCGCAGCCGCTCTACCTCAACGGTCCCGGCTGCTTCGCCGACTGCGGCTGGAGGATCGGTTTCAACACCTACATGCTCACGGGGCCCAGCGGTCCGCACCTGACGCTCACGGGCATCTGCCCGGGACCGGTCACGCTTTCCTTCACAGGAGCGACGCCGCTGGCCAATCTGGCGGTCCTGCACGGTCCGGCGGGCAGCTTCATCAAGAATTCGAGCCCCTGCCTCGGACTCGCGTTGGCGATCAGCAATCCCAGCTTGGGTGGCTTCGTTCCGATGAACGCAAACGGCGCGGGCGCGCTTTCCTTCAACGCGCCTCCGGGCGCTTGCGGCCGCACCGTGCAGGGCGTTGACTTGACGAGTTGCCTGCCGAGCAACCCGATCGTGCTCTGATCGCTGCGTTGCGGGGGCGGTACTCTGGTGCCGCCCCCGGTACGACCTTGGAACTTGCCCTCATCGTCCTGCTGGCGCTGCTGCTCGGAGTCGCGCTCTTTGCTCTGTGGCGCCAGAGCCGGCGTCTCGAAGAGGTCAGTGAGCGGCTTGACGAGTTTCGTGCGCTGGCATTCTTGCCGGACCGAGTCCAGGCCCTGGCGCGCGTCGTTGAGGCGGCGGACCTCGGCAGCCTGCACGAACGGCTGGACCGTTTTGGCGAGGGTTTGTCCCGCGTCGAGGATCTCGCCGCGGCTCTACCTGAGACGGGGACGGTGAGCGGCACGCGCCTCCAGTCGGTCCGGGCACGAACCCTGCGTTTCCTCCGGGACGAGGGCTATCACTCCGTGCGGATTCTTTCTGAGGACTCCGAACTCGAGGCCGATCCCGCCGAAGTTCGGGTCCAGGCCCTGCGCAGGGGCACCGTGGTCCGCGGCCGCGTGGTCGTAGCCGGGGATGAGGTCGCCGAAATCCGCCTCGACCCGCACTACGCTGCCTTCCCGTAATCAAAAGGTTCGCAGTTTCCTGGAAACTTCAGTAGACTGCTGCCATGAAGTTCACTCCCGTCCTCCTCGCCACGCTTGCCCTGAGCGTCCCGGCCTTCGCTCAGCGGACCTTGGATCAGGTCAGCGACTACCACAACTCCTCCTACAACGCGGCCATTCCCGGCTTGGTCTGGGAGCAGGAGTCTGCGGTGGGGATCACCGGCCCGCTCGCCGGCTTCGAACTCTCGCTCAATTCCTATCTTCCCAACGACCACGCAACCGTCGAATTGATCGCGGGTCAAGTGGGCAACCTGGGCGCGGTGCTGTGGACTGGCCAAGTCGGCCCGAGCGGCATCAACTTCAATGATCACGTGCCGGTGGATCCGATGCCCTACGGCATCCACGTGATCGCTGGCGAGTGGTTCACGATCCGCATTCACGGTGACAGCCAGGGCATGGGCTTCCAGGGCAACATGTACTGGCCCAATGATCCTTATCCGGGCAACTTCTACCTGAACGGCGCTTCGGTCGGCTCCACCGACAACATGGGATTCCGTACCTTCGTGTGGACCGGCCCGATCGTGGAAGTGATCGGTTCCTGCCCCGGCCCCGTGACGATTAGCGCCTCGGGCGGAACGCCCAATGGCTCGATGGCCATGTTGCACGGCGCCCCCGGCAACTTCACGCAGAACAGCCCGAACAAGCCTTGCCTCGGCCTGCAACTCTCGCTCGCTGCGCCGTCCTTCGCAGGCTTCATGTCGCTCAACGCTTCGGGCGTCGGCGCTCTGAACGTGAACCTTCCGCCAGCGGCATGCGGACGCGTGCTGCAACTGGTGGACATGGCGACCTGCGTGGCTGCGCCGCCGGTTCAGCTCTAAGCAGCGGCAGCGCTACTCTTCCGGGCCGGGCGGCATCGTGCTGCCC
>JAQBVK010000049.1 GCA_027623585.1 Planctomycetota bacterium | reverse complement strand
GACCGTGCAGCTGCAAGCGCTCAATCGCAGCCGCTGCGAACTCTCAGGAGTGCTCGCCGTCACCTTGCTCTGAACTGCGCGACCTGCACTAGGCTGAAGGGCCGGGCTGCTGCGCCCGGCTCTTCACGCTCCCCGTCCAATCGTCGCATGATCCAGTACGCCGTTTTCAGTTCTCTCGCGCTCACCGCGTTCACCACGACCCTGCTGCAGGAACCTGCGGCGGAGCCGACCACGCTGACCGGCACCTTGGTGCCAGCCGCCGCTGACTCCCTGCCGATCGAACTTTGGCCGGAGTCGTGGAGCGGTGAATGGTTAATCACGGAGATCGCTGGCCACGGCACCTGGGTCCATGAGGGACAACTCCTCGCACGCTTCCACCCGCGCGCGCTGCGAGAGGCCTTCGAGCGCGCCGAAACCGAGTTCGCCGCCGCGCAGCAGGACCACCGCATCGCCGCCGCGCGCGCCGGATTGGAGGCGGATGTGGAGCGCGAAAGAATGGACTCCGCTACCGCTGCGCTCGAGCGCGCCGAGGCAGGCTATCAGTCCTGGCGTGACTTCGACGTTCCGCTGCGCCTGGAACAGGCCGCGCTCACCGACATGTACTCCCAGCATGGACTCGAGGATCAGCAAGCCGAACTCGCGCAACTCGAGGCGATGTACGGCGCCGACGAGCTCACGGACGCAACGGAAGAACTGGTGCTGATGCGCTCGCGCCGCAATCTCGCGCGCAGCCGCACGCAGTTGGACATCGCGCGCCGCCAGCGCGCCAAGACCGCCGAACTCAACTGGGTGCACGAGGAGCAAGAGAAGGAGGAAGCCATCCTCCGGCAACGCACCGCCTTCGAGCGTCAGCGCGCCACCGCCGAACTCGATTCCGCCGCCCGCCGCGCGCGCCTCGAACGCAGCGAGCTGGAACTCGAACGGAAGCAGCGGGATCTGGAACGCCTGCGCCACGACCTCGGCTTGCTCGAACTGCGCGCTCCGCGCGAGGGCTTGCTGCTACACGGCACGATCACGGACTTCGAGCCTGGCAACACTCCGAGTCGCCTGGCGCGTGGCGACCGCGCGCCCGTCAAGAAGACCGTGTTCACGATCACCGGAGGCAAGAGCTACCTCGTGGCGCTGGAGATCAGTGAATCCGTGCGCGCCCGAGGCGACAGTGCGGTCTCGGTGACTTGGGAAGGATTGCAAAACATTTCTCATGGCGGACGCCTCGAGATCAATTCCTTCCCGACTCCGCGCAGTTCCGGCGCGAATGAGTCGAATTACACTGCGCATGTGGCCCTGGGCGACCTCAAGGGCGTGACGCCAGGAATGCGCGTGAAGGTGCAGATCAACCCGTGATCCGGCTCGCCCTGATCCTGGCCTGCGCGCCTGCGCAGCAGCAAGCCGCCGACAATCCCTGCACGCAGGTCGGGCGGGAGGAGGCCTTGGCCGGCGCGCTCGCTTGGCTGGTTGCCTCCCAAAACGAGGACGGCTCCTGGGGAAGTCATCATTCGCCGCGGCCGATCGAAGTGCTGTGCGACGTACCCGGCAGTCACGACGCGTTTCGCATCGCGACCACCGCCCTGTGCGTGATGGCGCTCGAGCATGGACCGCCGCCCGGGGTCGCAGGCGCGGCGGCGCGGGATCGCGGCGTGGATGCGCTGCTCGCGGGCTGGGACGTCAAGCGGCCGAGCGGGTTGGAGCACTACACGGTGTGGGCGTTCGGCTTCGGAATGCAGGCGCTGGGCGAGCACTTGCTCGCGCATCCGGACGATCCGCGCGCGCCCGCGATCCGCGAGGCTTGCGCGGCAATCATCGCCAAGCTCGGCCAATACCAGCACCTCGACGGCGGCTGGGGTTACCTCTCGCTCGACGAAGTGCCAACGTTCAAGCCGTCCTTCACCTCGATGTCCTTCACCACCGCGACGGTGCTGATCGGACTCGACCGCGCGCGCGCGATCGGCGTCGCGGCGCCGGATCCGATGCTGAAACTCGCCGTGGATTCGATCGCGCGCTGCGAAACGCCCGAGCGCGGCTTCGGCTACGGCGAACTCTGGCGGATGAATCCAGGCATGGGCGTCAATCGCCTGAAGGGCGCCGCCTGCCGCGGCCCCGCCTGTTATGAAGCCATGCAGCTCTTCGGGCGCGCCACTCGCCACGCGGACGGCGTGAACTCTTGGCGCGTCGCGCTTGCCGCGTTGCTCGAAGACCATGCGCGTTTCCAAGTCGCGGGTTTGCGGCGCCCGATGCCGCACGAGTCGCACTATCAGATCAGCGGCTACTTCTATCTCTACGGCCACTACTACGCCGCGCTGTTGCTCCAGCGACTTTCCGCCGAGGACCGCGCGCGTTTCGCGCCGGAACTCGATCGCGCGGTGATGATCTGCCGGCAGCCGGACGGCTCCTTCTGGGACTACCCGCTCTACTCCTATCACTCCGCGTACGGCACCGCCTTCGCCGCGTTGACGCTCGCGATGACCGCTCCGATCCCGGAGAAATAAGCGCTCAGGAGCTTGCGCGCGCGCGCGACGGGGTCGTGCTCGCGGCGATCGTCGCCGGAGCCGCCTGCGGGCGGAACACCACCAGCGAAGTGAACACGATCGAGGCGCCGATCCATTGCGGCCAGCCCGGCAGGCCGTCGCCCATCGCGGGGCCGAGCGCCATCGCGAAGATCACGCCGACGTAACCGATCTGCGTCGCGCGCGCGGCGGTCAATGTGCGCAGCGCATAGGTGAGGCATACCTGCCCGCCTTGCGTCGCGACGCCGATGACGAGCAACCACCACCAATCCCAGCCGATCGGCATCACGAAGCCGCCGCCGCCGGGCGCGAAGGCGAGGATGCCGGCGAGCGGCACGCTGATCAGCGGGAAGCACAGCACGATCATCATCGGATGCTCGCCTTCGCGGTTCATCAGGCGCACCGTCGTATAAGCGCTAGCCGAAAGCATGGCGCACGCGAGTCCGAAGGCGACGCCGTCCCAAGTGACGTCCGCGCTCCAACCCCCGATCAAGGCCACGCCGGCCAGACCGACGACCATCGACAGCGCTTGGCGTTTAGTGAAGGATTCTTTGAGAAAGAAGAGTCCGACTAGGCCCGCCCACAGCGGCGCGGTGTTGTAGACCGTCACCGCCGTGCCTAACGGGATGCGCGCGATGCACTCGAAGTAACTGAACAAGGCGACGAAGCCGAGCACCCCGCGCAGCAGCATGCGGAGCGGCTTCTTGGGCCGGGCGGCGACACCCACCCCGCGCAGCGCCCAGAGGGTCATCGCGATGCTGATCAGGCTGCGCGCGAAGATCTTCTCCATCGCCGGGATGGAAGGCGTCATTTTCGCCGCGCCGGCCATCACCGTGAAGGATCCGGCCGCGACAATCATCCACACGGTGGCCTTGGACGGCCGCGTCAAGGCTCGATCCCGCAGCCCTCGCCTTGCGGAGTCCACCAACCGTGCGACATCACTTCCGAAGTCCAATAGCGGAAAGGTCCGCCGTCCCTCGTGATCAAGATCGCGCCGCCGATCCCGTCGAAACGGTCGCGCACGCGCTCGAGGATCTTGCGCAAGGACTGTTCCGGCGGGCGACCGTAGCGCACCTTGTCCGCGAGGCGCGCTGCGAATACCGAGCGCAGGAAGGCTTCCC
Source organism: Planctomycetota bacterium (assembly GCA_027623585.1). Classification (GTDB taxonomy): domain Bacteria; phylum Planctomycetota; class UBA1135; order UBA1135; family UBA1135; genus JAQBVK01. The sequence goes on along the minus strand of JAQBVK010000049.1, from coordinate 8,212 downwards.
CGTCGCCGGTGGCGCTGATCGCCGCCACGTCGTCGGCGTAGGTGCCGGCGCCGATCACCGGTGAGTCGCCGACGCGGCCGGGCAACTTGCCCATGGTGCCGCCGGTGCTGGTGCCGGCCGCGAGCCGGCCCTGCGCGTCGCGCGCAACCGCGCCGACGGTGCCGCCGGCGAAGTTCGATTTTCCGGTGCCGTCCATGACGGCGCGCCAACGCGCGCGCACGTACTCGGTGATCATGGATTCCTCGGGCACCTGCCGGAAACCGTGGCGCTCGGCCCACTGCGTGGCTTCGATGCCGGCCATCATCACCACCGGCTCGTAGAGCATGGCGCGCGCGATGCGGATCGGATTCTTGAAGGGACCCAGCGCCGCGAGACCGGCGGCATCACGCGTCTCGCCGTCCATCAACGAGACGTCGAGAGTGACGCGGCCGTCGCGCGTCAGCGCGCAGCCGGTGCCGGCGTTGTAGACCGGGTCGTTCTCCAGCACTTCGATCGCGGCAACGACGGCTTCGACGGCGGTGCCGCCCGCGGCGAGGATGCGCCCACCGGCCTGCGCCGCTTCGAGGCAGCCTTGAGCGTGGCGCGCACGGCGTTCCGCCGGCACGTCACCGGCGCCGCCATGCACGAGAACGAGAGGATGACTCATCAGAGCCGCCGATTGTAAGAGAGGGCGCGGTCTTCGCGCTCAGGGCAGAGTCACGCGAAAATCCTGCCTCAACCGCATGCACACTCCATCCTCTCCGAGGCACAAATCAAGCAGCACGTAGCCCTCGACGAACGCGGCGCCGTCGCTGGTGCGACGGAGTTCGAACTCGAGTCGGCGCGTCCCGTCCCCGAGCGCGCTTTCGGATGAACCTTCGATCTTCGCACTCGGTCCATCTACCAACTCCCAGCCCGCGGGCGCCCGCAACCAGGCTTCCGTGGCTTCCCCTTCATCGTTCCAGGTCGCGGCGCCGGCGACCGGCGTCAGCAGCAGGTGCACGCGGACCACTGGCTGCTCCTGCGTGCCGGCAACCACCGCCGACTCGACGCGAAGCGTGCCAGCCGGCATTGCCGGCATGCGCCGCTCCGGATCCGGCTCGCTCAACGCCTCTGCGGCGGCTTCGGCCGTGCCGCGGCGAGGAACCGCAAGCTCCGCGCCCGAGGGTTCGTGGTGCAGCGTCGCCGGAGTCTCGCCGCGAGCGCTCAACTCCGCGCGCGCCGTCGCCACCCAGTCGTAGAAGGAATAGGGTTTGTCGAGCCGCGGGCCGTACTGCTGGATCCGGCGCCGCCAAACGTACTGGGAAGGATTCGCGGCGAGCGCGGCGCGCCAGTCTTCGAGCGCGGCCGCAAAGAGTCCGGGCTCCGCGTTCGGCTGCTCCGCGGCGGCCATGCGCGCCACGCCGAGGCGGAAGCGCGCGCGACTGCGGCCGCCGACGTCGTCCGCCTTCTCAACCGCTTCGCCAAAGGCGGAGAGCGCGGCCGGGAGATTGCCCACCAGAAACTCGTGCGCGCCGCGGAACTCGGCTCCGTACGGCTGGTACGGTCCAGGATCCGCTCCGCCGGCGGATGCCAAGGAGTCCACGAAGCCGCGCACTTCCTCCTCGGTCGGATTGACGGCGACGACGATGCCGCGCGCATCGAGCAAGAAACTGCGCGGCACCACCTCGAGATCGAGCAGATCCAGGGCGTCGGCGTAGATCGGCCAGTCCATCTGCTGCCACTGCGCGAACAGCCGCGCGCGATCCGGATGTTGTTCCAGCACGATGCCGATCTGCCGCAGCGATCCGTCTGCCACGAGGTCGGCGAGGTCGCGATTCCACACGGGAATCCGCTTGCGACAACCCGCTCACCAGCTCGCGAAGACGTGGAGCAGCGCCGGCTTGCCCGTGAACGCGAGCGAACCGAAAGCGCGTTCCGCTCCGGCCACCGGAGGGAAGGGGTGTACCGGGAAGCGCTCCCCCACGGCGGGGCCTTGGCTCAACAAGGGCAGGAGCAAAGACGCGGCGAGAATGCTCACGCCCCCACGATAGACCCCTACGTTCGACCGGGTTCGCGCACGGCCCTATCCTGGGGTACGGCATTTGCCGGAAGCTGCCGTGGCCCAACGTCCCACCGACTACCTGATCGTCCCGAGCATCCGGATCCACAAGGGCGAGGGTCTGGCCGAAGCTCTGCGCTGCCTACGTGAGTTCGATCCGCGGGTATTCCTCGTGTTCGGCGGCGACGCGGAGGACGTGGCATGGATGCACGAGACGCTCGAAGAGCAGGCCGGTCACCCGATCCTGATCTGCGCCGATCTCGAACGCGGCGCTGGGCAACAGTTCGAGGGCCTCACGCCGCTGCCTGACGCCTGGGCGCTCGGCCAACTCGGCGCCGAAGCCTCCTATGCCGCCGGTCACCGCACCGCCGCCGAAGCCGCGGAAGCGCACGTGCGGTGGATCCTCGCGCCGGTGCTCGACTTGCACATGCTCGGCGACGAGGCCTGCAACTCGACCATCGTTGCCAACCGTTCCTTCGGTCAAGAGCCGGACCGCGTGATCGAGTGCGCGGGCGCTTTCATCCAAGGGATCCTCGACGCCGGCGGCATTCCCTGCGCGAAGCACTTCCCCGGGCACGGCGCGTGCCCGCAGGACACTTTCGTCGAGATGGGGCTGTCCCTCGAGGACGATCCGACGCCGCACCTCGCACCCTTCAAGGCGCTGCTGCCGAAGTTGCCGAGCATCATGCTCGGCCACATCGAGTGGCCGGCCTTGGATCCGGAAGGCCGTCCGGCGACGCGCAGCCGTCCGATCGTGGACATCCTGCGCAAACAGTGGAAGTACGGCGGCGTGATCGTCACCGACTCGCTGCGCATGGCGGGCTTCGGCGAGGGACCGCACGACGAACTCGCGATCGAATCCCTGAACGCCGGATGCGATCTACTGCTCGATCCGGAGGATCCGGTGTCCTTGGCCATCTCGCTGCGCTTCGCGCTCGAGCGCGGTGAGCTCGACGAAAGTCGCGTGTTCGAATCTGTTGGACGCGTCGAGAAAATGATTCGTCGTTCGATCGACACCGACAGCGCTCCGCCGCGCCCGTTGATGCTCGGCGGCGGCGCGCGCTCCCTGCTGAAGCCCTTGCCGGGTGGCTCAGGCGGCCGCGAACATCCTCGCCCCGACGTCGCGCTGGATCTCGCCAGCATGTACGACGCGAATCGTTATCTGGAGGATTGGGGCGTCGAGGTCTTTCCCGCCGCCGCGCCGCCGCCGGATCCGATGCCCGAAGCGCTGCTGATTCTCGCGGGCGCGAGCCCGGGCCGCGGACTCCCGAACATCCCGGGACCGTGGTTGGAGGCGATCCAACGCCACCACCCGATTCTGTACATGGCGGGCGCGCCGGAGGCGGCGGGCCTCGCGCCGGCGAGCGCGCGCGGCTGGTCCATCCCGGGCCTCTCCCCAGCCTTGCTCGGCATGTTGCTGGCGAAATCGGGCGACCCGGCTTAGCCGCGAGCTGGAAATCGGCGCAGCCGGACCCCATACAATGGGAACCGATGGCTGAAGTCGTCCACAATCCTTACTCCGCCGCCGCAGAGGTCGCGGTCGCCTACACCGACACGCCGACCCGGCTGGCGTTTCTCCGCAAGGTCTACGCTCTGTTCAGTGGAGCTGTGATCGTGTGGGCCGGCACAGCACTGCTGGTCATGAGTAACGAAGGGCTGATGCGGTGGACCACTGGATTGTTCACCGGATTCCTCGGCTTCCTTCTCTTCATGGCGCTCGCGTTCTTCCTACTACGCGTGACCGCGGGAAGGTATCCCCTGAACATCATCGGGCTCGGCATATTCGGCGTGCTGGAAGGCTTCTTCAGTGCGCCACTGATCTACTTCGCGCTCGCACGTGCTGCGCCCGCTGGCACGCAGTTTGGCGAAGTGCTCGCGTCGGGCACCGGACTGCTGACCCAGGCTTTCGGACTGACGGCGATCGTATTCGGCGGACTCTCGGCCTACGCGATCACGACCAAGCGTGACTTCTCTTTCCTCCGCGCGGGACTCTGGATCGGTTTTTCCCTCCTGCTCGGACTCGGAATCCTTTCCATCTTCGGCGTCGGCGGGGGCTTCGTGCTGGGCTGGGGATGGTCGGCCGCATGGGTGCTGCTCATGAGTGGCTTCGTGCTCTACGACACGCAGAACATCATGAAGCGCTTCCCGGCAAACGCGGCCGCGAGTGCCGCCGCGATCCTGTTGCTCGACTTCGTGATCCTCTTCAAGCACATCCTGCTGCTGCTCTCTCGCCGCGACTGAGCCTCGTCACCTGCCCGTAGCCGCCTGGAGGGTCGCCTGCGTGGATGAAATGCTCCCGGTATCCTTGAATCCGCGGACATGCTCGGGGTCTCCCTCCTCCTGCTGATCTGCGCTTCGCCGGCGCAGCAGGCGCCTGCCGTGCAAGCCGGGTCGTGGGTGATCCTCGGTCCCGTACCGGCCCTCGCCGCGCCCGCAACCGACGACGATCCGCTGAACATCGAGAAGCGTTTGCGTCGCGGACTCGACCAACAACTCTGGTCGGAACTCTCGGAGGACTATGCAGTCGGACGCGGGCGCGAGAAGCGCCGGTTGCGCTGGCTGCAGTGTGAGGAAGAACAAAACCGCCCGCCCGAAGGCGGCGCGGTCCTCGACACGCCCGAGCTCGATTTCAACCTCCTGCTCGGCACGGTCGCGCCCGCGAACGAGGCGACTTCCGCCTACCTCTATCGCGGCCTCGTCGCCTCGCACGAAGGCGAGATCCCGATCCGGCTTGGCAGCGACGACGGCGTGCGGGTCTGGCTCAACGGAGTCCTGCTGCTCGACCGCGCGGTCGCGCGCGGCTTGAGCGTGAACGACGAGCACCTGTCGCTTCCGCTGCGCGCCGGACTCAATCACTTGCTTATCAAGGTGGTGAACGTCGGAGGTGCTTGGAAGTTCCAAATGAAGCAGCCGAAGCGCGTGGATCAGGCGCTCATCAACGAAGCCATCGACCGCGGCGTGACCTGGCTCCTCGATCAACAACTGATCGACGGTTCCTGGCCCGATCAGCAGGCCGAGTACCGCAACGGCACGACGGCGCTCGCGCTCTACACCCTGCTGAAGAGCGGCGTGAATCCGCGCCATCCCGCGGTGCTGCAGGCGTTGGCGTATCTGCAGTCCTACCCGGCGGAGAAGACCTACGTCGCGGGCTGCCAATTGATGGCTGCGGCGGCCATGCATGATCCGCAGCATGAATGGTGGGCGGAGGAAACCGCGGGCGATCTGCTCTCGTGGCAGGAAGGCAACGGCGGCTGGTCTTACCCTTCAGGCCACGACGACCTCTCGCTGACGCAGTACGCCGCGCTCGGGCTGCGCGCAGCGGAGGCGCTGGGCATCGAAGTGCCGCCCGAAGTCTGGAGCGACATGGCGGAGTACACGCTGATTCACCAGGAATCATGGCGCTCGGTGGACAAGGCGCCGGCCGGCGGTTTCCGCTACCGGCTCGACCACGGCTTTACCGGCTCGATGACCACCGCCGGCATTTCGATCCTCTCGATCTGCAAGCAGCAGCTCGGCGATCGCATGAAGACCACGATCCGCCGCGAGGTCGACGCCGCGCTCGCCGCCGGAGGACGCTGGCTCGACCGCAACATCCAAGTCAACGCCAATCCCGGCGACGCGGGCTGGCACTTCTACTACCTCTACGGCCTCGAGCGCTGCGGCGCGCTGCTGAACACGGAGACCTTCGGCGGGATCGAGTGGTATTGGGACGGAGCCGAGTGGCTGCTCGCCGCGCAAGGCGCCAAAGGTCAGTGGGGAGACGCCCGGGGTTGGCACCAGCGCAACACTTGCTTCGCTTTGCTGTTCCTGGAGCGCGCCACGGCGCGCGCGATGACCCAACCGGACGCGCAGCAGCAGGACAGCGGGCGCTTGGCCGCCTCGGATCCGGCCGCGGGACCGGTGCGCATCAAGGTCGTGCGCCAGACTCCGGCGGTGTTTTGGATCGAGAGCGAAGCCACCGACATTCAGCGCGTGGAATACTTCCTGCGCCCCGAAGGCGGCGAGTGGAAAATGGTGTTGGAAAGCACCGAGCGGCGCTTCGCCGGGCGATGGTCCTTGCCGCATCCCGGCGTCTGGGAGGCGCGCGCGGAAGCGATCTGCGCCAACGGTGCGCGCAAACTCTCCGGCGTGGTCCGATTCACGCACGACGAAGGACTCGGCGACGAGCGGCTCGCCTACGCGACGGATTCGCAGCGCAATCGGTTGCCCACCGTGACGCCGCAAGTGACCGCTTCCAGCGAGGCCGGCGGTTTCCCCGCTACCAACGTCGCCGACAACTTCTTCGGCACGCGTTGGGTATGCGCAGGCGAGGATGCGGATCCTTGGATCGAACTCCGCCTACGCAAAGCGGTGCGATCGACGGAGTTGCGCCTGAGTCATTCGCGCACTTGTCGCGCCGAAACGGTGCAAGAGTCGGGCAATGCGCGTCCCGTGCGCGTGGAACTCTGGCTCGAGAAAGGAGGGGAGCCTTTGATCCTGGAGATCGATCCCGATCCTTTCCGGAAGACGATCCTGCGTTTCCCCGAGCCGAAGCGCATCAGCTATCTGAAGATCCGCATCGTGGGGATCACGGACGGTGAACTCGGCAAAGGGGCGTGCGTGGGATTCACGGAGATCGAACTCCACGAATCGCGCTAGTCGCTCGCGTGCCCGGACAGGCTCGACGCGGTCCGCGGCTTCAGGACAGGTCCCAGTGCGCGAGTTGCGCGCAGAGCGCGTCCAGATCCGTCTCCCGAATCTGGTCCTCAGTGATCGGCGTCCCGCCGCCCCGCAAAGCCGACCTCGCCCTCCGGCAGACCTGCAGCGTGGCCTCCACCTGGCGGCGGATCTGGAACAGACGCTCCGCGTCCGCCCCGCGCTCCGCGAGCCCGGTGAGAACCTTGCCGCGAGCCAATTCAAGCACTGTGATCAGCGCCTCAACCTTCGCCAGCATCGCCGCGCGCTGCTCCTCTTGCGCGGGGCCGGGAAGGCCGGGAATCCATCGGGCGGGGCCGTTCATGAGCTTTGTCTTGCCCAAGAATAGCCCTGAAATACCAGACGGGTCTCCGCTTTTTCGGGCGGGACCCGTCCTCAGCTCGGCCTCAGCGCCGTCTAGTAGGCGCGCAGCGTTTCCAACAGCCGGGATTCCTGCAGGACGTCCATGCCGGCGACCAGGCCGTCCAAGGTCGCGCCTTGGTGCAGATCTCCGAGGAAGCCCAGTCCGAGCACCAGATGCGCGGCCGATTCCGGCACCTTCTGCTGCTCGAGGCAGGTGCGCAGCTCTTCGACGATGATGCGCAGCGCGTCGTTGGAACGCGCATAGGACAGCGCGCGCGCGCCGGCCCAGCGCACTTCCGCGCTCGGATCCCGCACCAGAATGCGCGCCAATTCGATCGCGCTGCGCTCAGTGGAGCAGAGCCCGAGTCCAACCACGAGCCCGCGCCGCGCTTCCGCCGGCAAGGTATCGCTGATCGCAGCCATGTCGAGCAAGCGCTCCTCGGACTCCTGCGTCTGCAGCATCCCGAGCGCGGTCGCCGCGTAGCCGGTGAAGGACGGATCCATCCCTTCCACGTCGTCGAGCACTCGATCGAGGGTTTCGAAGGACTGCGGGTTGCGGAACAAGCCAAGTCCGATCGCGGCTGCACCGCGCACGGTTTCCTCCCCGCGCTTCGAAGACGCGTTCTGCGGACGCGTGCTCTCCTTGCCGTGCCCGCCGACCTTCAGCCCTTTCTCCATCCGCGCATAGGCCGGTTCGCTGCGCGCCAAGCCGCAGGCCAAGAGCCAGGCGGCTTGGACCGAGTCCTCAGCCCCCGCGCTCGGCTGCAAGCGCTTCAACTCCTTGAGCGCGCGATTACCGCTGACGCGGCCGATCGCGATCATGCAGAGCGCGACCGCTTCCGGGTCGTGCGAAGTGCGCGCCTTGGCGGCAAGCGCATTCACGGAGGACACCGCGCGGATCCGCGCCAGCGCTTGCGCCGCTGATCGCGCCAAGTCGCCCTTCTCCTTTTCCAGCGCGCTGGTCAGCATCCCCACGGCGCGCTCGTCTTCGAGGCCGCCGAGCGCCTGAAAGACGGACGCCCGCAGGCGTGTCTCATGCGCGCCTTCGTTCTTCACGAGCCGCTCGTCGAGTTCGAGCAGCAGCGGCACGAAGTCGCGCGAGCCGTGCACTCCCGCCGCGATCACGACGGCTTGCGTCAACACCGGATCGAGCAA
>JAQBVK010000048.1 GCA_027623585.1 Planctomycetota bacterium | reverse complement strand
GCGGGGAAGCGTTTTATCTTTCCCAGGTGAAGCGCGGCTACCGGCCCAAGCCTGGCCGCCCGGAGCGTCCGCTGCTGGACCGCCTCTCCTTGCACGCGGCATCGGTGCGCCTGCCGCGCTTCGAAGGCGGCGAAGATCTCACGATCGAAGCGCCGCTGCCCGCCGATCTCGACCGCACCCTGCGTCAGCTTCGCCGCTGGGCGCCGCGCTAGCCTGGATCACGATGGTGGCGCAGGCCGATGGCTTTCTGTTTGGCATCTCCTTCGGCGCGGGCGCCGAGGCGAGTGCGCTGACGGACTTCACGGACGCCGCCCTCCCGCGCCCCGGAGAGCGTCTGCGCTGACTGCACCTCGATTGGCGCGGCGAGGGCACGCGCCGCTGGCTCGCGGAACAGGCTGCGGTGGATCCGGTGGCCGCGGAAGCGGCGTTGGACGACACCGTGCGACCGCGCGTCACGCAGTTCGGCGACGCACTACTGGTGGTGCTGCGCGCCGCCAACCTGGAGAAGGGCGAAGAGCCCGAGGATCTCGTGTCCTTGCGGCTGCTCGCATTGCCGGGCTGCCTCGTGACGATGCGGCGTACCCGGGTGCGCTCGGCCGAGGACGTGCGCATCAAGGCGATGGAGCATCCGGCAGCGTTCAAGGACGTCGCCGATTTGATCGTGGCCTTGACGGCGCGCGTGCAGGATCGCTTGCAGGAACTCCTGGAAGAGCTCGGCGATCGTCTCGACGACTTCGAGGACCGCATCGCCGCGCCGGACGACAGCCCCGAGCGCTCCGACATCGCCGGCCTGCGGCGCAGCATGATTGCGCTGCGCAAGTCGCTGATGCCGCAACGGGATGCGCTCGCGCGACTCGCCAGCGAAGCGCATCTGCTGCTCGGCAAGAAGCACGAGAAGATGCTGCGTGAGGAGGCGCAGCGCGCGGCGCGGCTGCTGGACGACGTGGAGTCATCGCGCGAACGCTCCTTGGTGTTGATGGAGGAGCTCGCAGTGGAGAGCACGGAGCAACTCAACCGCCGCATTTATTTCTTCACGGTGCTCACCGCGATCTTCCTGCCGTTGACCTTCATCGCCGGCGCGCTCGGCATGAACGTCGGCGGGATTCCGTTCGCGGATCACCCGAGCGGCTTCTTGGCGGTGCTCGGGGTGCTCGGTCTACTCGGCATCGGCATCTGGCTGTGGCTGCGCCGCCAACAGTGGGTTTGAGGCGGAGGTAGAATGGGCGCGCGGGCGCCCAACAACTGCATAATGGGGCGGCTGCGCGAAGATGCGCCTGAAGCGAGTCCAGTCTGATTTCCGCGTCACGGAACTGCTCCGCGACGAGGCCTCCCTCAAGGGCAAGGGTCCCTATGAGTTGTACCGCGTCACCAAGCGCGGGCTCACCACCTTCGAGGCCGCCGACCGCATCGCGCAAGAAGCCGGAGTGGATCGCACCGACGTGACCTACGCCGGGCTCAAGGACAAGGACGGCATCACTGGTCAGTACATGACCGTGGCCGGCGGGCGCGCGGTCAAGATCAAGGAGCCTGGGCTCGCGATTTTTCACGCCGGCGGCGCGGTGCGCGCGCTGAATTCGGAAGACAGCATCGGCAACGCCTTCGAGATCATGGTGCGCGACCTCGGCGGCGACGACATGCGCCGCATCCGCGTGAACATCGAAGAGGTCAAGCGCCACGGCCTTCCGAACTACTTCGACGACCAGCGTTTCGGTTGCCTGCGCCACGGACAGGGTTTCGTCGTGCGCCACTTGATGAAGGGGGACGTTGAAGCCGCCTTGCACGCGCTGCTCGCGGCGCCTTCGCCTTTTGGCAGCGAGCACGTCGAGCGCTACAAGCAAGGAATCACGCGCCGCTGGGGTGATTGGGAAGCGCTGACCGCTTTTGCGCGCGGAAACCGCGGGTCTTCGGCCTTCGAGCACCTGCACGCCAAGCCGCGCGACTTCGCCGGCGCGCTCGAACGCGGCGTCGCCTCGCGCGAGAAAACCATTCACCTTTTTGCCTACCAGTCGCATCTCTGGAACCGCGCGCTGGCGCTGCGCGCGCAGCAGGTGACCAGCGGGCCGGACCTCGCGTGGCTGCCCGGCGACGCCGGTGGGCTGCCGGTCTGGCGCAGCGGCAATGCTGAGGCCTTGGCGGGCATCGCCGCCTGCGAACTTCCGCTACTCGGCAAGGGCGCGGAACTCAGCGCCGAGTCGCGCCGTCTGTACGAGGCCGTGATGCGCTCGGAGGGCTTCTCGATCGAGCAGTTCATCGGGCTCGATCACTCCGGCTTCCGACCGCTCGCCGAACTGCGGCCGACCGTGATCCGCCCCGAGTTCCTGCGCGCCGCACCGGCCGAACTCGATGAGATGCACCGGCTGCGGCGCAAGATGCGCCTGCGCTTCACGCTTGGACGCGGCCAGTACGCGACCTTGGTGTGCAAGCGCTTGTTGATGCCGACCGATCCGGGCTATCGCCGCCTGCGCTTGTGGGTGTCCCGTCACGCGATGGAGTTCCCGGACGACACGGGCAGCGCGCCGCCGCCGGGCGAAGCGCTCGACGAACATCGTCGTCGGGACGATCAGCGCAACGAACCGCGCAACGAGGAGCGCTACGACGACGATCGTCGCCGCCCTGAGCCGTATCGTCAGCAGAGGGAACATGGACCGCGAGGCGACACTCGGTATCCTCGGTGGTAGCGGCGTTTACGATCTCGCCGGTCTGCAAGACGCGCGCGAGGTCGTGATGAATACGCCCTTCGGCGCGCCATCCGACGCGCTGGTGGTGGGGGAGTTGGACGGCGTGCGCGCCGCCTTCCTGCCGCGCCACGGTCGTGGCCATCGGTTGACGCCGACGGAAGTGCCGTACCGCGCCAATCTGTGGGCGCTGCGCCGTCTCGGCGTGCAGCGCGTGATCTCGGCGAGCGCGGTGGGCTCCCTGCGCGAAGACTGCGCGCCCGGCGACTTCGTGCTGGTGGACCAGTTCGTGGATCGCACCGTCGCGCGCCCGCGCTCCTTCTTCGGCGAGGGTGCGGTGGTGCACGTGCCGCTGGCCGAGCCGGTCTGCGCTCAGACCGCGGCGGCGGTCGCGGCGGCGGCGGTCGGCATGCCGTTGCGCGTGCATTCCGGCGGCACCTACGTCTGCATCGAAGGCCCGCAGTTTTCGACCTTGGCCGAGAGCACGATGCATCGTTCGCTCGGCTTCGACGTGGTCGGCATGACTGGCGCCACCGAGGCGCGGCTCGCGCGGGAAGCCGGGATGAGCTACTGCAGCATCGCGATGGTGACCGATTTCGACTGCTGGCATCCGCAGCACGGCGACGTGGACGTGGCGAAGATCCTGGAAGTCGCCGGCCGCAACGCGATCGCCGTTCGCGAGTTGATCGCGCGCGATTGCGCCGGTGGCCGCGCTCGGCGCTTCGCCGTGGCGGGGCATCGCGCGCGCCGGATTGCTGAGCTCACCCGCACGGATTCCCACCGAGACGCGCGCCAAAGTCGGGCTGCTGCTCGGCCTGGACGAGTGAGCGCGCACCCGCGCTTCGCACCCGCGCGCGAAGGCTGCGGTGAATGTGAAGATCGTGGTTCGCGGTTCCTCGCGTGGGCCTTCCGCTGCCCGGATGAGGAAAGATTGCAGGCGAGGCTTGCCGAGCTGCGCGCCGAGCACCCCAAGGCACGCCATCACTGCTGGGCTTGGCGTGCGGGCGCGCGTTATCGCTTCACCGACGACGGCGAACCCGGCGGCACCGCAGGTCGGCCGATGCTGCAGGCCTTGGAGGGCGCTGGCCTGGACGAAGCAGCCGTGATCTGCGTGCGCTACTTCGGCGGCGTGAAACTCGGCACCGGGGGGTTGGTCCGCGCCTACTCCGCAGCCGCTGCGCGCGCCGTTGAGAACGCCGGCCGCGCGCCGATCGTGATCCGGATCCAACTGCCGCTCTTCCTGCCCTTCGCGCGCCTCGGCCTGCGGGACGAGATCGCCTCCCTGTTTCCGGGCGCGGTCCTGCGCGGCGACTACGAGGCCGAGGGTTGGCGCGGGAACTTGTGCTTCGACAGCGCGGAGATGGCGCGGCTGGAGGCGTTGCTAGCTGAACGCGGAATCGACTAGAATCTCAGCGTGGAAGTCGCGCACGCGGACGACGTCGAGCTCGCGCACCGCATTGCCGCGGGCGACGAGGCGGCGGCAGAGGAGGTGGTGCGTAGCCTCGGGCGCGAGATGTTCGGCTTCGCGCGGCGCATGCTCAGTGATTCCGGCGCGGCCGAAGACGCCATGCAGGAAACTTTGCTCGCGATACTCAAGGGCGCGTCGAAGTTCGACGGGCGCGTGCCGCTGCGCGCATGGGGCTTCGGCATCTTGCGCCACAAGATCACCGACACGCTGCGCAAGCGCGGCCGCGAGGCCGTGATCGGCGACGTGGATCCCGAGCGTGACGCTTTTAACGCGAAAGGCGCCTGGAAACATATGAACTTCGCGCCATGGCGCGAGGACGAGGAAACCCTCCAAGTCGTCCGCGACTGCATGGAGACGCTGCCGCTGCGCCAACGCGAGGCGCTCGAACTCTTTGCGGTGGAAGGCAAGGACGGCGTCGAGGCCGCCGCTCTGCTCGGCGTCACGCCGGTGAACTTACGCCAAATTCTTCACCGTGGGCGCTCGGCGGTGCGCAAGTGCGCCGACGCCAAACTAGGGAGCGACGAGGATTGAGGATGGACGACCGCATCCGCGCCCGCTGTGATTGCTTCTACCAAGTGTTGAGTGATTACATCGACGGCGAACTGTCCGAGGAGGAGGCCGGCCTGGTGCGGGAGCACCTGCTGCTCTGCCCGCCTTGCCTGGTTTATCTGGAGCAGTTCCGCATCGTCCATCAAGCCTGCGGCAAGGTCGAGTCCGATGACCTTCCCGCCGACTTCGACGTCGTCATGCAAGGCGTCATGACCGCGTGGCGGAAGGACCGCTGCGGGGATCCAGAGCCGGGAAGCTAGCCAAGTCCTCCGCGGTGTCCACGTCGCGCACTGTGGGCAGCAGCGCGACCTTCAGCCCGAGCTCGGATGCGCGCTCCAGCGTGGCTTCGAGCAGTTGCGGCGTGCTCCATGGCATTCCGGTGAACAATTCCGGCGTCGGGTACGAGAGCGCGATCAGCGCGTAGCCGCCGTCGAGCGCAGGAACGATCGCCAGTTCGTGTTGAGCGAGCGCGGCGCCTGCGCGCAGGACCATGGCGGCATCCACCTCTGGCGCGTCGGTGCCGACGGCGGCGGCCCACGGCGCCTGCGCCGCGAAACTCGCGGCGAAAGCGGCGCCGAGCCTCGCGCCCAGCTCGCCCTCGACTTGAGCGTGCACGCGCGTCGCCCCTTCGAGCCAGGCTGCAGCGCGTGACGCGGATTCTGCGGGAGCGATCCACAGATGACGCTCCAACTCCGGATGCTCCAAGCCGCTCCAGACTTGCTCGGCGAGCCGACGGTAAACCTCGCGCGCGGCTTCAATGCCGATCGTGGCCGCCAAGCGAGTTTTCACCGGTCCGGCATCGGGATCACGAGCGAAAACCAACACGGCCGGGCGTCGCGGCGGGGGCGAGGACATTCGTGTCACGTTCGGCACTGCCCAGCGTACCCCCTTCATGCTCGCCCTCGCGCTCTTGCTTACCGCAGTTCAAGACTCGGGGGCGCCGCGTTTTGATCACACGCACGCGGCATGGACCCCACTGCTGAGGGAGCACGTCCATGATGCCGGGCTCGTGGACTACCCCGGCTTGGGCAAGCGGCGCGCCGAAGTGGATGCTTATCTCGCCGGACTCGCGGCGGTGAAAGCGACCGAGTTCGCGGACTTCAAGCCCGCGCAGCGCGAAGCCTTCTGGATCAACGCCTACAACGCCTGGACGATCGCGCTGATCCTGGACCACCCCAAGACCGAGAGCATTCGCGACCTCGGCGGCCTGTTTTCGAGCGTCTTCGACAAGCGCTTTGTGCCGCTCCAGCATCTCAGCGGCGGCAAGAAGCCGCTCTCGCTTAGCGAGATCGAGCACGAGATCCTCGGCCGAACGGCGCGCACGCCGCTCTTCCACTTCGCGATCGTGTGCGCCTCGCGTTCCTGCCCGGAACTGCGCGCCGAAGCCTACGACGCCGCGCGTCTCGACGCCCAGCTCGCCGAGCAGGCGCGCCGCTTCCTCGCCGATCCAATCAAGAACGACGTCGTCATCAACGACGGTACCCTTCGCATCTCCAAGATCTTCGATTGGAGCGAGAAGGAGTTGGACGGCTACCCGGGCGGCATTCGCGCGATTCTGCTCGAGTTCGGCCCTGAAGCGATTGCGCAGCATCCGGACCTCGCGCGTGTGCGCCTCAAGCATCGCGACTACGATTGGAGCCTGAACGCATGGATTCCACCCGCCAAGTAGAGCCCTCGGCCGGCGCAGTGAAGGTTGCCGTCGGCGAGCGCTACGCCCAGAGCGCGCTCGCGGTCGAGCCCGCGCTCTGCTGCCCGGTGCAGTACGACGGCCGCTTTCTCGCCGCGTTGCCGGAGGAAATCCTTCAGAAGGATTATGGCTGCGGTGATCCGAGCCGCTGGTTGCGAGAGGGGGACAGCGTGCTCGACCTCGGCAGCGGCGCCGGCAAAATCTGCTTCATCGCGAGCCAGGTGGTGGGCGCGAAGGGCAGCGTGATCGGCGTGGACATGACACCCGAGATGCTCGCGCTCGCGCGCAAGTACCGCGGCGAGGTCGCGCAGAAGGTCGGCTGGAGCAACGTCGAGTTCCGTCGCGGCCGCATCGAAGACCTGCGACTCGATCTCGATCGCTTCGATGCCTGGCGCGCAGCCCACCCCGCTGCCGACGCTGAGCGCGAAGCCGATCGCATGCGCGCCGAGGAGCCGATGATCGCCGACGACGCGATGGACGCAGTCGTTTCGAACTGCGTGCTGAATCTCGTCGCGCCGGCCTTGAAGCCGCAACTCTTTACCGAAGTGTTCCGCGTGCTGAAACGCGGCGGCCGCGCGGTGATTTCGGACATCGTCGCCGACCGCGAGGTGCCGCTGGAGCTGCAGCACGATCCCGAGCTCTGGAGCGGGTGCATCAGCGGCGCGTTGGAAGAACGCGCCTTTCTGCGCGCCTTCGAAGCCGCGGGTTTCCATGGCGTGCAGATCGTGGCGCGCCAGGCCGAGCCGTGGCAGGTGGTCGAAGGCATCGAGTTCCGCTCGTTGACCGTCGCCGCCTACAAGGGCAAGCAGGGGCCGTGCCTCGACGAAGGTCACTCGGTGATCTATCGCGGCCCCTTCGCGCACGCCTCGGACGACGACGGCCACCTATTCGAGCGCGGCGTGCGCACGCCAGTCTGCGCGAAGACCTTCGCGTTGCTCGGCCGTGAACCCTACCAAGGACAGTTCGAGCGCTTGGAGAAGGACGGCGTCAGCGCGCGGGACGAGGCAGCAATGTGCGGCCCGAGCAGCGAACCAGCCTGTTGTTGATGGCGTCCGGAACCGCCGCCTCGCCCGTTCTCGGACTGTTCCCGCCGATCACCAAGACCGGCGCGCGCGTGTTGCAGTTCAACATCGGCCGGCTCTGCAATCAGGCTTGCCGCCACTGCCACGTGGACTCCTCGCCGAAGCGCTCGGGCCCAGAGGACAACGCCTCGGCGGAGGTCGTCGGCGCGGTGGTGGAACTGCTGCGCCGCGAGCCGGGCCTGAGCATCCTCGACCTCACCGGCGGCGCGCCGGAATTGAATCCTCATTTCCGCGGGCTGGTCAAGGCCGCCCGCGCGCTCGAGCGCACCGTCTTCGTGCGCCACAACTTGACGGTGCAGTTCGAGCCGGGACAGGAAGACCTGCCGCAGTGGTTCGCGCGGCAGGGCGTGGTGCTCTATTGCTCGCTGCCCTGCTACCTCGAAGAGAACGTGGACGCGCAGCGCGGCAACGGCGTCTACGAACGCAGCATGGAAGCTCTGCGGAGGCTCAACGCGGCCGGCTTCGGCGTGCCTGGACGCGGATTGGAACTGAACCTGGTCTACAACCCGCTCGGCCCCACTCTGCCGCCGCCGCAGGAAGCGCTCGAAGCCGGCTACCATCGCGAGCTGCGCGCGCGCTTCGGCATCGAGTTCGACCGGCTGCTGACGATCACTAATCAGCCCATCCACCGCTTCCGCGAGGATCTGGAACGCAGCGGCCGCCTGCCCGCTTACATGGATCTGCTGCGCGCGAGTTTCAACGCCGCAACCTTGCCGGATCTGATGTGTCGCGACACCGTCAGCGTGCGTTGGGACGGAACGCTCCACGATTGCGACTTCAACCTCGTGCTCGGCTTGCCGCTGCGCGATGGCGCGCGCGCGCCGATGACGGTCTTCGATTTAGTCGCCGCCGGAACGGCCTCGCTCGCCGGGCGGCCGATCGCGGTGGACCAGCATTGTTTCGCTTGCACCGCCGGGTGCGGATCTTCCTGCGGCGGCGCGCTGGTGGCATGAAGCGTTTGCTGCCGCTGCTGTTCGTGATTGCGGCCGCGCTGACCGCGTGGTTCCTTTGGCTGCAAGAGCGGCTGCCCTCCTTCATCGAATGGGTGCAGGCGCAGGGCATGCTCGGCCTCCTGGTGTTCGGCATCGGTTACGCCGCCGCGACCGTGTTGATGATCCCCGGCGCGCTGATCACGATGCTCGCGGGTGTGGTCTATGGACCGTGGCTGGGTACCGCGGTGGTTTCCCCGGCCTCGGTGCTCGGCGCGAGCGGCGCCTTTCTGCTCGGCCGCTTCGTGTTTCGGGGAGCGGTGGAGCGCAAGATGGCGGATTCACGGCGCTTCGCCGCCTTGCAAACCGCGATGCGGCGCGAAGGCTTCAAGATCTTGGTGCTGGTACGCCTCTCGCCGGTCTTTCCCTATTCGCTGGTGAACTACGCCTTCGGCATCACGCCGCTCTCGCTCGGATCCTACGCGCTCGGATCCTGGCTCGCGATGTTGCCGGGCACCTTTCTCTACGTCTACCTCGGCTCCACGGTCGGCGATCTCGCCTTGCTGACCAGCGGTGAAGGTCCGGATGCGGGCGCCGCCGGTTGGGTGCTCAAGATTGTCGGCTTGCTTGCGACGATCGTCGTCACCGTGCTGGTGACGCGTGCCGCGCGCCGCGCCCTGGCCGAGAGCGCGCCCGAGGTGGCCGAAGGTGATGCGGAGCAGACGACATGACCAAACTTCTCGAAGATGATCGCTACGACAGGGAACTTCGCGCCGCGGTTGCTCCGCGCGACTGGCGCAATCCGCACCCCGCCGAGCGCTACGACTTGCTGGTGCTCGGCGCCGGCACCGCCGGTCTGATCGCCGCCTCGATTGCCGCCGGTCTCGGCGCGAGAGTCGCGCTGGTCGAGCAGCACTTGATGGGCGGCGATTGCCTCAACGCGGGATGCGTGCCCTCGAAGGCGCTACTTGCGGCCGCGCATCGCATCGCAGCGGCGCGCCGGCTCAGCGACTACGGCGCGAGCGGCGGCGAACCCGTCGTCGACTTCGCCGCAGTGATGGAACGCATGCGCCGCCTGCGCGCGCAGATCGGTCCGCACGATGGAGCGGAGCGATTTCGGAAACTCGGCGTGGACGTGTTTCGTGGGCGCGGCAGTTTCGCCGGCCCCGATCTCGCCGAAGTCGAGCAGGCAGACGGCACCTTGCTCGCGCTCTCCTTCAAGCGCGCGTTGATCGCGACCGGCGCGGGACCGATGACGCTGCCGGTTCCGGGCTTCGCCGAGGCGGATTGCCTCACCAACGAGACCCTGTTTGCGCTCACCGAGTTGCCGCGCGAACTGGTGGTGGTCGGCGCAGGGCCGATCGGCGCCGAGATGGCGCAGGCCTTCGCGCGTTTCGGCTCCAAGGTTCGCATCGTTGCGCTCGACTCGCGTCTGCTCCCGCGCGAAGACGCCGAGGCGGCCGCTTTGGTGGACCAGGCGCTGCGCGCCGACGGCGTCGAGATGCAGCTTGGCGCCGGACTCGACCGGCTGGAAATGCGCGGTGGCAAGAAAATCGTTCACTGGGCCGTGCCAGGTCCCGGTGGCACCACCCTGGAGCGGGGCGAGGTCGCCGGCGACGACGTCCTGCTCGCGCTCGGGCGCGTGCCGAGAGTGGAAGGCCTCGGCCTGGAGCAAGCGGGAGTCGCCTACACCAAGAAAGGCGTGCAGGTGGACGAGGGCCTCCGCACCACCAATCCGCGCATCTTCGCGGCCGGTGACGTGGCCGGCTTGTGGCAATTCACCCATGCCGCCGACCACATGGCGCGCATCGTGATCCGCAACGCCTTCTTCTTCGGCCGCGGCCGCCACGCCGCGCTGCCGATGTCGTGGTGCACCTATACCGACCCCGAGGTCGCGCACGTTGGCCTCTATGGGAATGAATCGGAGCGCGCCGGTTGCGCGCTCGAGGAGTTGCGCATGGATTTCAAGGAGTTGGATCGCGCGATCCTCGAAGGCGAGACCGAAGGCTTCGCCAAGATCGTGATCGAGAGAGAGAGCGGCAAGCTCCGCGGCGCCACCGTCGCCGGTCCGCATGCGGGCGAGATCTTGGCCGGCGCGCTGCTGCCGGTGGCGCAGGGTCTGAAGGCCACCGCGCTCGCCTCCGCCATCCATCCCTATCCGACGATCGCCTCGGTCTGGGGCCGGCTCGGCGACGCCGCCAACCGCCGCCGCTTCACGCCTTTCGCAGCGAAGTTGCTGGGCGGTTTGATCCGCCTGCGCCGCTGATGCGCGTCTCGGCGGTGATCCCCGCGCTGGACGAGGCGGCGGAGATCGCCAGCGCCATCCAATCGGCGCGCGACGCGGGTGCGGACGAAGTGATCGTGGTGGACGGCGGCAGCTCTGACGCCACGGCGATGTGCGCGCGCGATGCCGGCGCCGATCACGTGCTCACTGCGTTCCGCGGGCGGGGATTGCAACTGCGCGCCGGCGCGGAGGCAGCGACCGGAGAGGCGCTGTGGTTCCTCCACGCCGACGCTCGCCCGCCCGCCGGCGCCGCCGACGCCATCCGCGCGGGGTTGGCGAAGGAGAGGAGTTGGGGCGCATTCCGCGTGCGGCACGACGCCGAGGGCTGGATGATCCGTCTCGCCGACCGCCGCTCGCGCCGGACAACTCTTCCCTACGGAGACCAAGGCGTATTCGTCACGCGCGCGGCCTACGAGGCGGTCGGCGGCATGCCAGAGCAAGCGCTGATGGAAGACCTCGAGTTCGCGCGCCGCCTGCGCACGCGCTTCGGCCCGCCCTTGCGATGCGTTGCGGAGCTCACGGTCTCCGCGCGGCGCTGGACCGCGCGCCCCTTCCGCACCACTCTGTGTTGGTGGAGCATTCCCGCTTTGTATCGCCTCGGCGTAGCACCCGAGCGCCTCGCGCGCTGGTACGGCGCCGGAAACTGAAAGAGCCCGGATCTCTCGATCCGGGCTCGATGGAGAGTCTCCGCGATCCCTACGGAATCGCAATCACCAAGGCATTGGTGAGCGTCAGCGATCCCACGTCCACGCCCTGGGTGTAGAGCGTCTTGCCGGCAGCGCTGGCCGGAACCACTGCTTGGAAGCTGGCGACGCCGACGGCGTTCGCGGTCAGTTGCGCGAGCTTGCCGATCGGCGCGCTCATCGAAACCGTTCCGTACACCGTGTTGGTCGGGCCTGCGCCGGTCGTGGACCAGCCGAGCATCACGGTGCCGCCCGCGGTCGCGCCGTTCACTTCGAAGGTGGCGACCTGGCCGACGATCACGTTGCTCGCGGTGTAGACCGGGCCGTTCGAGACGATGCCGGCTTCCCAGTCATCCATGAAGGAATCGCCGAAGGAGGCGAGTCCGAAGCTCTGGCCTGTGTACGGCCCCCAGGGCATCGCGAGGATGCCGTCGCCGTAGAACACCTCGGTGCCGGCGGCGGAAGAGATCGTCACGACCGCGCGGTCGCCCGCGTTGTCGAAGTGCAGCCGCATGCGGCCGGAGGCGATCGGCGTGGCCAGGTCGTACCAGAGGCTGGAACCGTTCCAGTTGCCGGCGTTGATCGCGGCGTTGAAGAAGAGGCGGTCGAAGAGGCCGTCGCCGTCGTTGTCCTGCAACTTGGTTTCGATGCCCTGCCAGGAGTTCGGGTCCAGACCGGAGATCAGCGACACGCTGTCGCCGCCGAAACCAGAGATCAGGAAGGAGACCTCTTGGTAGCTGTCGGTGTAGGGAGCCGTGAACGTCGTGTGGTTC
>JAQBVK010000047.1 GCA_027623585.1 Planctomycetota bacterium | reverse complement strand
ACGCGGCAAGTAGTCAACGCGCACCCGGCTGCCTACCTCGGCGAGGTCCGGTCCTCGGCGCGCGTCGATGCGGCCATCCTCGCTTCCCGCGGCGTGGCAGTTGGCGCAGCCGAGTTCTCCCAGCAGAATCAGCCCGCGGTCGCGGGCTTCGAGGCCGGCATGGGCGAGGCCCGCGACCGCGGGCGGAGCCAGGAATTGTTCTGGTTGGCGCTGCGAGCACGCCAGCACGCCGAGCGTGAGGACCAAGCAGCCGAACGCAGCGATCCAGGGATGAGGAGCCGGGCGCATGAGGAGGATCAACCCCTCGGGGCTGTGTTTGAGGATACGGACGCGAGCGGCGCCCGTCTCAGCTCAGGTTTGCCCGATCCAATCCTCTTGCGCAGTCTCCTTCCAGGTGGCGCGGATCGAGGCTTCGACTTCCGCGGAGAGCGGTCCGGCGCGCAGCAACTCCGCGTTCTGCTTCCAGCGCTCGGGCTTGCTGGTGCCGACGATCAGCACGTGCACTCCTTTCTGCATCGCGGTGAAACGCATCGCGGTGCCGACTGCGCCGTCCGCATCCACGCGCGCGCGCGCCTCGCCGGTGGCGAAGTCGTACTTCAACTCCTGCAGGCGCCGCCAGTACTCCTGGTGGTAGCCGTTCTCGGGCTTGGCGTCGTAGCGCCAGGCCACGTTCGCGATCGGCCGCTTGGCGATCACGCCCATGTTGCGCTTCAGCGCCGCGGGCAGCGTCAACTCGATGCACTCCTGGTCGGCGATGTTGATCGATGTCTACAGCGCATCGAAGCGGCCGCTTTCGATCGCGTAAAGCGCGGTCTTGGAATCGCCGCTATAGCCGATGTAGCGCGTCTTGCCGGCCTTCTTGAGCGCTTCGAGTGCTGCAATGCACTCGCCCTTCTCGAGTTCCTCGAGCGAACAGGAGTGCAGTAGCGTCAAATCCACCGCGTCGGTCTTGAGCCGCTTGAGGCTGCGCTCCAGCGAGGCGGTCACGCCTTCCTTGTCCCAAGCGCTGCCCCGTGCGCCGCTCGGAGTGATGTGGCCGACCTTGGTGAACAAATAGAAATCCTTGCGCCGGTGCGCGGCCGCCGCGCCGATCAAGGTCTCGGACTCGAGATAGCACTCGGCGGTGTCCACGACGTTCAGACCGGCATCGAGCGCGGCGCCGAGGAGGCGATCGACGGTGGCCTGCTCGGCGCCCTCGTAGCCGAGCTCCGCGCCGCCGAAGCCGAGGATGGCGACCTTCATGTCGGTCTTGCCGAAGCGGCGATGCTCGATGGCGGGCGGGTCCTGCACGGGCGCAGCCTGGGCTGGCTCTTGGCCGAAGCCCCACGCCATCCGGGAAAGACCGAGGAAGGCGCCTGCACTGGAGATTCCGTGCAGGAATTCACGACGGTTGGAGCCTTTCATGTTCATGATCAATTCTTCTGCTCAGTTCTTCCAGAGTCCGTGGTGGACTCCGCCCTGGACGTAGATCGCGAAGGATCCGTGGCCGGCGAGTTCCATGGGAGGATGGGCGACCACGCCACCGGCATTCACGGCTGCTTCGAGGGCCGCTTCGAGATTTACTGTGAGCCAGTACGGCCGCACCACCGGTCCTTCGGCGGGACTCATCGGCGCGCGCACGCCGAGCACGCCGCCGTCCGGCATCGCCGCGGTGCGCGCGTTGCCGAGCCCCGGTTTCGGCTCGCTGAAACTCACGCCGAGTGACTTCGAGTAGCCCGCGCACACGGCCTCGACGTCGCCGGTCACGATCTCCAGGTAGCCGATCTGCGTGGCCAGATCCTAGCAGGCTGCCGGTGACTGATACGCAGCGGGTGTCTAGGGATTCGGGAGGAAATCAGCCGACGGATCGTCCAACAAGTGGACCCGGTCCGCGTTCTCCTGTTTCGCCCTGGCTGCCTGGACCGGCACCCTGGGCCGCGCCTGGACCGCGCCGCGTGAACCGCTCGACTTCGTCGAGGTCGGCCGCGGATTGCTGACCCGCCATGGTCTCGACCCGAACGCGACCGGCGTGGACGTCTTCTACGAAGTGCTCACGCGCGCCTGCGCTCGCATTACGCTCGGGCCAATCACACTCTACTTGCCGAAAGACGGTTTCCGGCCCAAGGATCTGCGCGAGAAGTCCTGCCCGGCGGCGGCCGAGAGCCTGCAAGTCGCGGTGCCTGCGCTGCTGCGCACCCTGGCTCAGGTGGGGCAGTGGTCCGGCGTGCCGATCGCCGCGGGCTTGCAGAAGCAGGGCCTTGTCGCGATGGCCAAGGAGATCGAAATTGCGAAGGATCCGTCACGGTGAAAGAATTGCGCCGGGTGCTCGAGAACCGGAAGCCGGCGGCCTTCGTTCTTCCTTCCGATCGGGACAGTAAGGACGCGCAGAGAAAGTCGGCCAAAGCCGGCGATGAAGTCGTTTTCTTCAACTTCCGCGACGCGAAGGGCTCCGAAGCAGACGGCTCTCTGCATTTCGGTGCTTACCTCGGGCAGGATGTGAGCGCGCGGTGATGGAGAAAATCAAGAAGAGCTAGCGGTCACTAAGGAGGAGGAGTGCAGTGATCAATTCCGCTCTGGAGTTTTTGGTAGTCTGCTTCCGAGTTCGTTGCGAGATTGAGCGAACATACAAATCTCATGATCCTTGCCACCTTTAGCCTCTGCGCCGCGTTCACCTTCGGGACGCCAACACAGGAACCCGAGGCGCTCTCCAAACTGAGCCAACTCGTGCAGAGCCTCGTCGATGCAGACGAGATCATCGGCGGCTAACTGCTCGTCATCCAGGACGGAAAACCGATCTTGCACGAGGCTTTCGGCTGGCGCGACCGCGAGGCTGAGATCCCGATGGAGAACGGCAGCGTGTTCTGCGTGCGTTCGATGACCAAGCCGCTGATCGGCACTTCTATCCTGATGCTCGTCGAAGAGGGCTTGCTCCAATTCGACGACAAGATCTCACAGTATTTGCCGTCCTTCGGCGTCGAGGGAACGCGCGACATCACCATCGAGCAGTTGCTCACGCACTCGAGTTCGTGCCTGGCAGTGCGTTCAATTACAGCGGGAGGAATAAGTGCATCCGCCGACGGAGATTGCCTGTGCGCCGTCGGCGATTGTAGCCCGGGAAAGCCGTTTGGATGGCATCTTCGGCTTCCGCCCCCGGCCGGTATCGGCATCGGTCGCGATGACGATCGGGAGCGAGTCGCGAGGACCGGCGCAAGGGTTCATCAAGGCTGACTCAGAGCCTTGCGTTCCGCGACCGTCAGTTTGCGCACCTCGCCTTTGGCCAACGCGCCCAGCGTGAGCGGCCCGATGGCGACGCGCATCAGGCTCATCGTCTCGTAACCCAGAACGCCAAGCATGCGGCGCAACTGACGATTGCGCCCCTCGTCGAGGACGATTTCGAGCCAACAATTCTTGGTGCCCGCGCGCAGGAGGCTCACTTCGCGCGCCGCAAGCTTCTCACCTTCATCGCGGACGCCGGCGCGCAGGCGCGCGAGTTCGGCGGGGGTAGGCAGGCCCGCCACCTGCACGTGATAGGTCTTCGTCACGTGACGCGCCGGATCCGTGAGCGCGTCGGCCCAGCGCGTGTCGTTGGTGAAGAGCAGCAGGCCCGCGCTGGCCTGATCCAGTCTTCCGACTGGCGCCACCCAGGGGAGTCCAGAATCTTTCAACAATCCATAAACGGTGGGACGACCCTTGGGATCTTCGCGCGTCGTGAGGAGGCCGCGCGGCTTGTTCATCATGAGGTAGAGTTTTCCTGCGGCTTGCGCAGCGGCGCCGTCCACGCGAATGCGACTGCGCGCCAGATCCACGCGCTGCTCAGGATCGCGCGCCCGGCGGCCATCCACCTCGACGCGCCCCTCCTCGATCCAACGCGCCGCCTCCGTGCGCGAACACAATCCGAGTTTCGACATCGCGCGCGCCAGGCTGACGCGCTGCGGGACGGCGGAAGCTTTGCGGCGGGGCGGAACGGGCATCGTGGCTTCGATCGAAAGCGCATCATGACGAAGTGGAAGGCTCGGATCTCGTCTTCGGCGACTCCGGCGTGCCATCGTGGCTTCATGCTGCGACGCGTCCTGTTGCTTGCGGCCCCGATTCTCGTGGGTGCTTGCGCCGGACCGCGGCCGTCCGAGCCGCCGACACTGCGCGTTGCCGCCTGTCAAATCCTGGTGGACGGCGACCGGGAGGCCGCTTTCGAACGCATCGAGGCGGCGCTCGTCGAAGCCGCGGCGCAAGCACGGAACGGCTCGGCGCACTGGCCCGTCGTTGCGGGATCATGCTCGTCGTCGGCCTGGCCGAACGGGACGGCGATCGCCTTCACAAAACGGTCGTCCTGATCGACTGCGACGGCACTCTGTTGCTGCGCCACCGCAAGGTGAACGTGCTCACTGTCCCACGGCCCGTCGTTCTTCCGCAGCACCGATCAGGATGGGGCGGAGCGCACTCTCGTGCCGTTCAGTATTTCACTGGAGCGCGTCCGTCCCTAGATGGCGTAGCGGGGGGATGCGGGCGATCAGCCGCGGATCAGCAGGCCGCCGATCTGGCGGAACAAGCGCTGGCGCTGCTCGGCGCGCAAGGCCTCCGCTGATGACATCCGGGGCCAGGCTCCCGCCCAGAGAAATTCTCGCGCTTACTGCGGATACTCCGCCTGGAGCAGAGCGATCAGTTCCTTAATATCCCGATCGAGTTTCGGCATCTCGATGAGCCGGCGCGGAATGAGGCCAAAGTTTCCGTCCAATTGAAGGTAGCTGTTCACCACCACACGCACCTCTTCGACGTTCCTCGTCAACAAGGGCAACTCGATGTGCCCGAGCGCTCGGTGCCATGGCGAATCAGGGAAGGAATAGGGGGTGCTTACTGCGCTCAGATCCTCCAAACTGATCACCTCATTGATGTGGGGATAATTCATGTCCACCACATGGTTCGCGAGCTCGAAGGCGCGCCCGCCGACGCTGCGGTCGTAGGCGAAGTCCTCATCCAGGTGCCGCGAGAAGGCTTCGTAGGCGGCGATCTTGTCCGCAAGCTCGCGGTTGCGGAGCTGACGAAGCACCCCAGCGCTCTTCATCTGCTCAATCGTCACTCGATTCCAGGAGTAAGGCCGGTAGAGCGGGTCGCTCATGAGGTAGAGCAGGTCGAGATTGCGGACCTCTTCGATCGGGCGGTCCTGCATGTAGATCGCGAGGCCTTGTACCTTGTCGTGGATCCGCGTCATCTCACGCACGATGGGCACCAGCATCACCAGATCCTGCTCCAGATCCTGAATGAGAGAGTGCGCGAACCCGCTCAAGCGGTTCTGCTCGATCCGCTTCTGGTTCAAGTTGTTGATCTGCAACGCGATCAGGATGCCGATCACCACCAACAAGAGTTCCCCAATGGCATAGCGCAGATACTTCCCGCTCCGCTCGGTGAACAGATCCGCTCGAAGCTTCCGGAAGATGCGCGGCATCCACCCATACTATGAAAAGCGCCCCGGCAGACGGGTCTGCCGGGGCGCTGGTTGAAAATCGATCTAGAGAATGATCGTGTTCGTTGCCACGCAGGAGGCGACGTCCACGGCTTGCACCGTGCGGCCGCAGGCTGCCGGGGGAGCGTTGAAGGCCAAGGTCGCGTTGCCGGAGCCGTTGGACGGCAGCATGGCGGCGAGGGTCGGGTTTGCGATCCCGAGCACCAAGCCACTGCAGGGGTTGCCGTTCTTCACGAACACGCCCGCGTTGCCGTAGAGCAGAGCGATGTTGCTGTTCGGAGTGGCGCCAGTCACGTCAAGACGCACCGAGCCCGGGCAAGTGCCCGTCTTCGACAGCGCCGGTCCGCAGCTCGTGAAGGTGTGGAAGGTGTAGTCGTAGTTCGGGAAGCCACCGAAGCCGGGGTTCGCGTAGACCTGGCCGTAGGGGTACTGGTTGCTTATATCACCATCGTAGCACAGGGTGGCGGTGTTACCGAAGACCAGGTAGTAAGTGGTGTTCGCGGTGATGTTGACCGGAGGCCAACTCACGTCGAAGTAGGAGTTCGGCGAGGCCTGCCCCGTGCCGGAAGCCAGCAACACGGCGCCGGGGGCGTTCGGCAGATCGCTCCAGAGTTCGATGCTGAGAGTCTCCGTGCTGCCATAGTTGCCGCAGTAGATGCCTGCGCCGCTGATGTTGGCGGCGCCCTGCGTCTGGAAGGACTGGGCCAAGTCGGTCTGACCGAAGCCCGCCATGCAGGCGTTATTGGTCGGAGCGTTTTGATCGACGCACTGTTGCGCCTGGATGGCGCCTGCGAGGAGGATGGACGCCGAGGCGGCCGTGAGGGTGGCGATGAGTTTCACAGTAATGACCCGATGAGGTGGGGATGAATGCGGCAGCGAGGGGCTGGCGCTCTCAAAACTCTATCACGATTTTCTGCAAAGGGCCATCCACCGCGGTCAAGAGCGAAATCGCTCATCCGGCCCATTGCAGTTCTGATGTCTGGGCTAGGATGCCGACGGCGCTCTGACGCTGACGCCGGTCGCTGGCGGACCGCCCCCGGTGCCGCCGCAGACGCGGTCTTGCTCGGGCTGGCCGTGCTCTTCGCCCTCGGCGGCGCCGGCTTCGGCCACTCGATCAAGCAAGAGGGAGACGAGGCGAAGGATTTTCTCAGCGAAGCCTTCGAGGACGACGAGACGCGAATGGCCTTCGTGGTCTACTTCGTGCTCGCGACCGTGATGGCGGGGCTCTGGTTCTGGGCGCGCACCGCGCCTTTCTCAGCCATGCTGACCGCGCTCTGGAACGCTGGAGTTCTCGTGGAGGAACCATTCAGCGCCACCGTGTGAAGGCCGCGATTCGGGAAGAGAATCGAGCAGGATTTCATCCCAATACTGCGTAACGCTGCGCCGTTCATCCGTACATCCTGTACGGGAATCCGAGCGCCGAGTCCTGAACTTTTGCCCCATGCTCCACTGCCTTTCTCATTTCACCTCTGTTCTCTTCGTACTCGTCGGCCTGCTCGCGCCCGCGGCCGCGAATTCTTGCCAAGGCAAACTCGAAGTCCAGTCGGGCGGCGAGAAGTACTCCTTGCCTGCGGTGGGCGAGACAGCGGATGAGAAGGACGCACCCTTGCCCGTGGATGCGGCGACCTTGGACACGCTCGAGACCTGGCGCGGATTCGACTGGGACGCGGACAAGAAGAAGTACCGCTACCACTTCGGAGCCGCCGCGCGCACTTCCGCCGCCATCGTGCTCACGGCCGATTCTTCCGCGGGTGAGTTCGCCGAGAATCTGGATCGCTGTGCCGAACTCTTGAGCGGCATCGTAGGAGCAGAGCAGCTGCGAAAGACCTACGTCGCCGTCGTCTGCGGCGCGCAGTCCGAGTACGAGCGCGCTGTGGATTACGCCGCCGACTTCGCGTTGACGCTAACGGAGGATCCCATTCAACGCGAGTACCTCGCAGGGAATTGGCGCGTCTCAGCGAAACGGAGCCCCACCTTCACCTGCCGCTCGCGGAGATCGTCGGCTGCGTCGAAGGCAACAGCGAGAAGTGGTCACCGCAGCACGAAGTGATCCGCGGCTTCGCGGAGGCGGTCGTGACCGGCGCTGCGCCCCATCTGGCAACCCTTTTGCCGCTGCAGGCTGGACTGTCCTGGAACGTCGAGTACGACGTCACGGGCGAGATCCTTTCGATGCCGAACGCAGACGAGTTCCAGTTCGACATCGGCCGCGGGGCCTGGAGTTCGAGCAAGATCGCGGCGGCGCTGAAGAAGCTCGAGAAGGAGGTGAAGAAGGAGCAGAGCAGGGAGCTCGCCCTGCGCGATTTGCCTTATCTGGCGAGGGGCGCCACCTCCGCCGCGGACTCGGCCGCGATCGGGTGGGCGCTGGCGCGACATCTGATCCGCCACCACGGGGAAGGGCTGCCGCGCCTCTTGACCGCGCTTTCCGAGGAAGTGATCGATCAAAACACCACGATCGCTGGCGACGGCGCCATGAGCTTCTCCTTGAAGCCCGGCTACCTCTTGGGATGGGCCGAGGTGGAGCAAGTGCTCCAGCAGGCGGTCCCCGCCTTTCACTTCGTGGATGCCGAAGCCTGCATGACGACTTCCTGCGTCACCTGCAAGGCCTGGGCCAAAGAACACGGTGTGCGCTGAGCTGAGTCTCACTCCTTCGATTTGGCAGTAACGGCGAGGCCTTTCTTGCTAGATTGGGAGGGTCGGAGTCTCCAGCCCCGTCCTTACCTTGGAGAACTGCTGATGAGCCCCCTCCCGCACGCCTTCCGTCTCGGCCTCGGAGCCGCCCTCGTGGCAGCCAGTTTGGCCTCTTCCTCCTCCGCGCAGGAAACGGTGACGCTGCAGCCCAAGGCTCTGCGCAACTGGGACCTCGTGCTTCCGGCGCCGGCCAAGCGTGAAGTGGCGGGTGGCATCTCGGTCGCGCATGGCGGCACCTTCGCAGCTCTCACCGAAGGCGACGTGTTGCGCGCCGACCTCGACGGCGACGGCGTGATGGAAGCGCTCGTCGAAGGCGAGACGGGGTTTCTGACCTTGAGCGCGGCTTCCGCGTCCGGTGCGGAGTACCGCTACTCCGTGCGTCTCGAGCACCAGCCCTTCCAACCGTGGACCTGGACCACTGGCGGCGGCATGGCGGGGGAGATCGCGGGCACGCCCGTGCTATTCCTCGACCAAAACCTCGACGGTGACTACGCGGACTTCGGCGCCGATGCGATGGTGATTGGCAAGGATCACGCGGCGAGTTTCCTCTCGCGCGTCGTCTCGGTGAATGGTTCGCTCTACTCGATCGAACTTTCGGCCGACGGCAGCAATTTGAGCTATGCGCCCTACACCGGTCCATCCGGCACCTTGGATCTGCTGAGCTCCTTCCAGTCGAAGGCCAAACTCGACGCTGCGATCGTCGTGAGCGCCGACGCCTCCTACTCCTTCAGTCTCGCGCGCGCGCGGGACGGACTGCTCGTGCCGGCGGGTGAATATCGGCTCTACTCCGGACGCCTTGCGCTCGGCGAGTCGAGCGCCGCGATCAGTGCCGGCTCGAGCAAAGCCATCCTGGTCAGCGCGGGTCAACGCGCCGAACCCGTCTGGGGCGGCCCGGTGCGCGCGGAGTTTGCGGTGCAACGTTCGGGTGAGTCCGTCGCTTTCGCGCCGTGGGACATCTGGTTCTATGGCAGTTTGGGAGAGGAATACGCGAACTTCCTGCCGCTCGGCGAATCGCCGCTCTTCACGGTGAAGGAGCGCGCCACTGGCGAATCCTTGATCTACGCGCGCTTCCCCGGCAATTGCTGAGGCTTCGGCTTCGCACCGGTCGCCGTGAGCGTACCGGCTGGGAAAGACGTGACGGTCGAGATGAGCGCCGAGAACTGGGCGTTCGGAACGGTGACGGGGGAACCGCGCGAAGCAGCTTTGCGCGAGCGTCCCGCAGGCACCGAGAAGCCGGTCGTCGGTTCTTGAACCGCACGAACCGAGCGTGAGTTTCCTCTTCGCCGCGCTGCTCCTTGCGCTCGTGCCGCAGGAGCCCGCGGAAGCGGCGCCTGACGGCTCCTCTGGACCGCCGCCGATGGTGGCGCGGATCCCGGTGAGGATCGTTCATGGCAAGTTGGTGGTGGCCTGCCAGATCTCCGCGCGCAAGCGCATCGCGGCGAACCTGTTCATCGATTACGACGCGCCGGTGGGGCTGCTGCTCCACAACCAGGCCGGCGCCGGCATCGTTTCTGAGAACGACGACGGCACGCCGAACGTGATCACCGTCCATCTTCCGGACCTCAACGTCCAGGTGGCGCGGCGCGAGTTCGGTGATGAAGAGTTCTTCAACCGCTTCACGCGTTGGTGGTCGTCGGAATTGGGAGAGAATCCCGTCGTCGGCACGCTCGGCGCAAAGGTGCTGTCCCGCTATCACGTGGTCTTCGACCTCGACGCCGGGTTCATCGAATTGTCGGAACCTCATCCCGCGGGTGATCCGGCGCCGGAACCGCCGCCTGGAGTCATTGCGACGCAGTTGAGCGTCCACGCCGGATTGGCGTGGTTTCCGGTCGCCTACGGCGAAGGACGCGCCGGCGCCATGGCGCTCGCTACTTCGCTGTACGACACGCGCGTGGACGAGGACATCTGTGAAGAGTTGGGGCGCCCGGCAGGCAATCTTGGCGCGGTGCGGGTGCAGGGCATTGATCTCACGCGATTCGTGCCGATGCGGCCCGAGCGCGGGCGCCATTCCCACCCCGACGAAGCCTTCGGCACCACCGGCTTGGACTTGCTGCTGCATTTTCGTGTCGAGGTGGATCGCGCGCGCGGCGTAGTTTGGTGGACCGAGGCGCGGCCGCCGGGGTTCGCGCAAGCCGAGCAAGACTTCTACTTCGCCCGCGAAACCGATCAGACGGAGGCGATCGAGGCTTGGCTCGATGCGAACCCTGAGCAGCGTCTTGCCGAAGAAGCCGCGACGCGGCTGCTGCAGTTGCGGATGGACGAGGGCGCCGATCCGGATGCGATGCGCGCCGCGCTCGGCCGCTTGCACGCGACGCGGCCGGCGGACCTCAAGGCCACGGGCGCGCTGGAACTGGTCGGCGAAATGCTTCAAACCGGCCGGCCGGATTGCGCGTTACTCGCAGGGGAGTTCGGAGTGGAACACGGCCGCACCGACCGCTACCCGGAGGCGGTGTTCGCGCTGCACTCGCGTCTCGGGCAGATCCGACTGCGCCAGAACGAACTGGACGCAGCGTGGAAGCATTTGCTCTCAGCGGCCTTCGGACTTCCCGAAGACGGTCCAGTCAACCTCGGGCTCGCGACGGTCTACGAGCGTCAGGAACGGTGGTCGCGCGCGTTCTCGCGCTTCCTGCAAGGCGTGCTCTCGCCCGAGACCTCCGCCGAATCGATCGAAGGCATGGAGCGGGTGTGGCCGCGCCTGCCGGACGCCGAAGCCTTCTCGGTCGACGTGATCGAGAAGTTGATCGAAGGACGCGTGGAGTCGCTCGGGGTCGCGACCAAGTACGAGCCGGAAGACGGCGTGGCGCCGAATCGCGCGGTCGCGCTGGAGTGGTGGACGAATTCCCATCTGCCCTTCGGCATCGGCGCGGGGCTGGCGCGCGATGGCCTGCGCACGCATTTCGGCGACGAATGGCTGGTTCCGGTGAGTTATCACGGACTCGAGCCGGAGATGGATCCGCTCGCGAACGAATTTTCGGTGTGGATGTGTGCGACCTACGCAAACGGCGGCGCGCGGCACGCCGCGGACGGTCTCTTCAATCTTCCGGCCGCCGCGCGCACGCGCTTCAAGCAGGAGGTCTACGACGCCTGCCGCTCCACGGTGCTGCAGCGCCTGGAGGCGCGCGCGGAGTTCAAGATCGAGATCGAAGCGCGCGCGGACGAGAGGGATCTCAGCGGCCGAGTCGTGGTCCATGGTCAGGCGGATCCGGGCCTGTTGTTGCAGGTGATCCTCGCCGAACGCGGAGTGCTCTTTCCGGGCAAGAGCGAGGTCGTGATCCACCGCAACGTCGCGCGTGCTTCGCTCACCGAAGCACTGGAAGGGGTGGACTACGCCCCGGTGGACGGTGCCATGACGATCGAGTTCATGCGCACTTGGCAAGACCTCGCGGCGGTCAACCTCGCTTTCTTGGATCGCATGGCGGCCGAAGGCCGCGGACGCGTACCGCGCATTGGTGCGCGCATCGCTCCGCGCCAAGCGCGCGTGATCGTGATCTTGCGCGAGCGGGAAACCGGCGCGGTGCTGCAGGCCGCGCAGTTCGATCCCCTGTTCGAGGGAGAGGCTGAATGAGCGCTTCGAACATCGGGAATCCTGCCGAGGAACTCGGAGCCGTGGGCCTGCGCACGGCGCGCGCTCGGCGTAGCCGGATCGCGCGCGTCCTCGCGCGTCGCTCGTGGCAGAGGTCCGCACCTTGGCTACTCGGCGTGCCGGCGCTCGGATTGCTGCTGGTACTGCTGACCCAGAACACTTCCGTTGGCGCGAGCATGCCGGGCTTCTGGTGGCTCGCTGCCGCAGCCTTGCTGCCGCCTCTGTTGCTCGCCGGCGCGGCGGCGGTGCGCGTGCTCTGGCAACCGGCAGATCCACGCGACGGCCTCGCACGCCTCGATCGAGAACTGCGCAGCGCAGGGCGCTTGCAGGCGGCGCACGAGTTCCTCGCGCGCGCGGACCGCAGCTCCTTCATGGAGGCTGCGGTCGAAGACGCCTTGCCGGCGCTGGCGCGCGCGCGCGATCACG
>JAQBVK010000046.1 GCA_027623585.1 Planctomycetota bacterium | reverse complement strand
GCGGATGCGCGCGCGCAGACTGAAGGCCTCGACCGACATGCCCGAGAGCCAGCCGGCTGCGGCACCGAGCCGCTCACTCGCGGGGAGCAGCGGTAAGCCCGCAAGGGCGAGGAAAGCGATCAGCAGGAGCCAGCGCATCGTCAGCGAGGTGGATCGCGGCGGTTGATCCGCCGCACCAGGCGCCAGATCCCCCAGCCGAAGCCAAGGAAAACTCCGCTCACCATGAACACCGGGAAACTTGAACGCCAGCCGAGCACGCCGTCGGCCAACCATCCGAGCCAACCGAGCAGCAGGATGCCAAGAGCGAACTCCATTCCCACCGTGGACAGCGCCAAGGGACTCTTCGGCTGCTCATCGGGAGGATCCGGAAAGGTCATTTCTGATGGCCGTCGAAAGAAAAAGAACCGCGGAGGACCTGGCTCGCGAACCCTTCCCGGCGCCGTTGCCCGCGTTTTCGAAGGGCGCGAGGACAATCCAGCGCGAAAGATTCTAGGAATGCGGACATCAACGGGACAACCGGAATCCGCGATTTCCATGTCCTGCGCCGCACGGCTATCCTTTCTGCCCGGATTCGCTCTAGAACCATGGAAACGACCCTCGTCCTCTGCAAGCCCGATGCGCTCCACCGCGGCTTGGTCGGCCGCATCCTTTCCCGATTCGAGGAGAAAGGATTTCAACTCGTCGGCCTGAAGCTGATGACCATGAGCCGCGAGCTCGCGGCCAAGCACTACGCCGAGCACGTCGGCAAGGGATTCTATGAGGGCCTGGTCGCCTTTATGACCGCCTCGCCGCTGGTGGCGATGGCCGTCCGTGGCCCTCAGGCGGTCGGAACCATTCGGAAGATGATGGGCAAGACCTTCGGGCTCGACGCCGAGCCGGGCACCCTGCGCGGAGATTTCGGCTGCTCCAAGTCCTTCAACCTGCTGCACGGCTCCGATTCTCCGGAGAATGCTGCCCGCGAGTTGGCGCTGTTCTTCCCCGAGGGCGTCCAAGCCTGGACCCCGGCCGGCGCCGCCTGGCTGTGGGACGCGCCCGGCGGCGCGTGACCGGTTCCGCGGTCGCTTCTAGCCTCCTCCTCCGCGCGGACCGCCCGGTTTGACGGTTCGCGGGCCGTTCGGGACAATGAGCCGTTCCATGTCGCACGCCTCCCTCTGGATTCCGGTTGGACTGCTTGCAACGCTGGCCGCCTGCGCCTCGGGTCCGGACGAGAACGAGGCCGCCGCGCGTGACGAGTTCATGCGCCGAGGAAGTCAGTACTACGACGTCGGCCGCTACCTTCAGGCCGAGCAGCAGGCTCGTCTGGGAATCGCGTTGGATCCCGAGCACGCCATGCTCAATCTGCTCGCGGGGCGAGCGATTCTGATGCAAGGTGAACTCCCCAAAGTGGCGCAGGCGCGCCCCTTCTTGGAGAGGGCGCTCGAAGAACTCGAGGTAGAGCGGCACAAGGCGTACTACTCGCTGGCCGAGTATCACCTCGTGTACGGCCGGCTCTTGCTGTCCCACGTCGAGCGGGAGCGCCGCGCGCTCCAGCAGAATCCGAATCCGGATCCGGTGGCCCGTGAGAAGCTCGGCAAGGATCTGGATGAGCGCGATGGTCGCGCGCACGATCACTTCCGGGACGCGGATCAGAACGTCAAGTTGGCCTTGGAAGAAGCTCCGGACAGCCTGCAGTACCTCGAATCCCAGGGCCAGATCGCCGCATTGCGCGGCGAGGATGAGCAAGCCTTCGCCTGCCTCGGCCGCGCGCTCGAACTCCTAGCCGAATCCCGCGCGTTCCTGAATCGCACGCTCGGCTTCCGCACGGATCTGCCGCTCGGCGAAGAAGAGCGTCTGCGGCGCCGCCTGCTGACGGACATCCAGCGCGAAATCGCGGTACGCGGCGTGATGGCCGGTCTCTACAAGCGGCAAGGCCGGCTGAACGAAGAAGAACTCGAATACACGCGCATGCTGCAACTCGACGAGCGCATCGCGGCGGTCTACTACTCGCGCGGCATGGTGCGCTACGAATTGGGAAGGATTCCCGAGTCGGCCGCCGACATGCGTGAGTTCTTGATGCGCACCAACCTCGGCCCCGGGGCTGAACAGGTCGCCCAAGCGGTGGACGTGCTGCGCGAGTTCGAGCGCTTGCAGCCCAGCGCGAACGGTTAGGAGCCTACTCGTCGTCGCCGGATTCCGGCGGCGGCTTGGGTTTATCGATCGGCGGCGGCACCCCGAACTCCGGCAGCGGCGCGCGCCAGGAACCAAAGTCGAGCTGCAATCGTTCCGGGTGGCCGGCACGCAGCACGATCACGGTGGTCTGTTGCGGCGCGTGAAACATCGCGAAACCCAAGTCTTCCAAGGTGGCGAGCGGCACGCCGTTGAGTTCGAGCAAGATGTCGGACTCTTGCAGCTTGGCGGCCTCAGCCGGGCTGTCGGGCAGCACACCCTGCACTTCGACCACCCAGCGCCGAGTCGGTCCGAGATCAGATTCAACCACCATCAGGCGGCTGGTGACCTCCACCCCGAGCATGCGCTTGCGCTTCATCAGCTCGCCCAGGTGCTCGGGGAACAAACTGACGATGATCTCGATGGGGACAGCGAAGCCGATGCCTTCGGCGCGGAGCGCGCGCGAGCGGTCGCCGAGGGCCGGTCCGGCCGGAGACTCGTTCTCCATGCGCTCAACCCCCACTTCGATCCCTGCTTCCGCCAATTCCGGCAGCGCAGTCAGCAGCATCGCGACCACTTCACCGCGCGCGCTGGCGAGGAGACCTCCACCATCGCCCGGATTCACCGGATTGGTGATTTGGAGCAGGCGCCGCGCCTTGGCGGCAAATCGTGCCCTTCCGGTCAGCAAACCGACGCTCATGCTCGCCTCGAGGCCGTAAGCATTCCCGAGCGCGATCACCGGCGCCCCTTCCGGCAACCATTCACCAGGAAAGAGTTTCGGCTGCATGCCGCGGAGTCCGTCCACTCGGATCAAGGCAATGCCGTAATCGGCATTGCTCGCGACGATGATGCCAACGTAGCGGGCTCCATCCACGCGGCGTACTTCCACCTGCAGCGGTTCGGCTTCCGAGTCTCCGCTTCGCGCCGGGTATTGAAAGAAAGGCGCGACGACCAGACCTTCGGCGGTCAGGACGACACCCGCGCTCGCGATTTCTCGCTCGCCTTCGGGGCCCATGATCGAACTGCGGACCTCCACCAGACTCGGCACCAACACCAAGTAGAGGCTGCTCAGTTCGCGTTCCAAGCTGGCAAGCGCGCCCCGCTCTGCAACCACTTGAAGAAGGCTCATGTCCCACTCGCGCAGGCGCAGGAGTTCGCCCTCGGCGTGCGGATCCTGGGTCGCAACGGCGGCGAATGCCGAACTTCCCACACTCAGGCCGAAGCCGAGGCTCGCTGCGGTGAGTAACCGCTTCACGGGCCTTAAAAGTAGACCTTGCTGTCTCGGTCCGGCCGCGCGGCAGCCGGCGTCGCCAGCGGCAGCGATTCTTCGACCGGCACTTCACGTTGACCGGTGCGGAGCAGGAAGTTGCGCAGTTCCTCGGGCGTGGTCTGCTCGATCATCGGCGCATTCGCGGACATCTCGCCAGTCGCGTCGCCCGGCGTCAGAACCTCGTCCGGACGGAAGAAACGCGGCAGGAAAGCCACGGCCAAGACGGCGGCTGCTGCCAAGCCGGTCCAAGCGGCCCAGCGCGGCTGGCGGCGCGGACGACCGGCGCCCACGAAGGCGTCATGAGCCACCACGTCGGAGCTATCGGAGCCGATCCCGCGCGCGATGCCCGCCCAGAGACTGCCCGATCGGGGCATCTCCTCGCGCAGGCTCACCAGCGCCTCGCGAGCGCTCGCGAAGGAAGAGTACTCCGCGCTACACAGAGCGCAGGATTCGAGGTGGTCCTCGATGCGGGAGGCTTCTTCGCCGGGGAGATCGTCTCCCACGTGAAGAGGAATCAATTCAGCAGCGTCGCGGCAGGAAATCAAAGTGCTTCAGCTCCTTCTTCCTTGCCCAGGGTGCGCTCCCACTGGTCTCGGAAAAGTTTGCGGGCGTGATGCAGGCGCCAGCGCACGATGCCGGCAGTGGTGCCGACGCGCTCCCCGATCTCGCCACAGGAAAGTCCCTCCATTTCGCGCAGCAGCAGAACCTCGCGGAACTGGTGCGGGAGGGCATCAAGAATTTGTCGGACAAGTTGCCGACGTTCTGTCGAAGAGGCCACCTTTTCCGGCGGAGCCTCGCCTGCATCCCAATCCGGCGCCAACTCGACCGAGCCACCCGGGGTTCCCGGCGAGGCGCGGCGCAGGCGGTCCACGGCTTGGTTGCGGAGGATCCGGTAGAACCAGGTGGCGAAGGATCGCTTCGAATCGAAGCGTTCGCGCGCGGCATAAACCTTGAGGAAAGCCTCTTGGGCGACCTCGCGGGCCGTCTCGAAAGAACCGACGATGCCGCGGGCCACGTGAACCGCGCGCGTCTCATAGCGCTCCACCAGCAGCCGGAACGCCTCGCGCTCACCCTCGCAGGTGAGTTCGAAGAGCTCCTCATCCGTGAGGGCCGACCAGGCGGAGACCGCGGGTTCGGTTTGAGGAGAGACCAGGCGGAGGACCGGGGATGCCATGGGTTCGTGCCTGTCTACGGGTGGCTCTGGGGTCTGTTGGGACAAGTGACCGTCCTCAGGCTTGGCTAGAAGGCGGCGGATGCTGGCCACGATCCCTCTGGTCGGCCGGGAGACGTTTGTCCACAGGGGCGCAGGGACCTTCGAGGGCGGCGCGGATCGCAGCGTCCTCGGCGGAAGCCATGCGCCGGAACTTGAGCCAGCGACGCTCCAGCAGCTCCTCCACGGGCACCTTGGCCAATTGGTCCAACCATTGCCCGATCTGGAATCCGACCACGCGGATTGCTTCGGGCGGGTCGACATGGGCGCCTCCGATGGGCTCCGGGATCACGCGGTCCACGATGCCGAGCCGGAAGAGGTCAGGCGCCGTGAGCTTGAGCGCTTCGGCTGCCTTGTCCTTGCCCTCTGCGCTGCGCCAGAGAATCGAGGCGCAACCCTCCGGCGAAATCACCGAGTACCACGCATTCTCGAGCATGCCGATTCGATCTCCGATCGCAATGCCCAGCGCGCCGCCGGAGCCACCCTCGCCGATCACCACGACGACGATCGGCACGCGCAAGCCGAACATCTCGTGGATGCTCTCCGCGATTGCGCGCGCCTGACCGCGCTCCTCGGCGGCAACGCCGGGATAGGCGCCGGGCGTGTTGATGAAGCACACGATCGGCAGGCGCAGGCGCGACGCCAGTTGCATCTTGCGCAGGGACTTGCGGTAGCCCTCAGGATGAGCGGAGCCGAAGTTGCAAGAGAGGCGATCCTTGGTGTCCTTCCCCTTGCGGTGGCCGACCACCATCACGCGGCGACCTTCGAGCGTCCCGAGACCGCACACCAGCGCGCGGTCGTCGCCGAACACGCCGTCACCATGCAACTCGACCCAGTCTTCGAAGAGCGCCTCGATGTAGTGCGAGGTCAGCGGCCGATTCGGATGGCGCGCCACCTGCACCCGATTCCATGGCGAAAGGCCGGAGTAGATTTCCTGCGTGAGCCGACGCAACCGATCGCGATAGAACGCGAGTTCCTCGGTCAGGTCGTAGGAGGTCCTCTGCGCGAGTTCCTCCAATTCCCGGAGACGCTCACGAACGTCTTCGATCGGCTTTTCGAAGGGCAGGGCGCCCGTTCCAGGCGGCGGAAGCTTCTTGCGAGCCATGTGCAGGAGCAGCGTGTGGGACACGAGGCGTCCGCGGTGGTGCCGCGTGCGCGCCGTTCCTAGGATACCCGCACGACGGCGCCGGATCTCCCGCGAATCCCCCGCGGGGCTGGCCCCCATCCCTGCATGAGCGCAAGCGCCTGGCGCGTCGAACTGGAACTCGAAGCCGGAAGGGCTGATCCGGTCGGCGATGGGGCACGGCGTGCGCTCGCTGCGCGCGGACTGAGCGCGGTTGGCGAAGTGCGCAGTGGGCGCGGCTATCTGCTGCCGGAAGCGCTGGATCGCGCCGCCGTCGATCGCATCGCTGCACGGCTGCTCGCCGACGTCGTCACCGAGACGATCCGCATCGTCGCTCCCGGGGACGCGCCCGCCGACGGCGCGAAGACCTTGTTGGTGCGACGCGTCGCGGGCGTGACCGATCCGGAAGCGCACACCACCGAACGCGCGCTCGCGTTGGTGGACGTCGCGCTCCCTGCGGGCGGACGCGTGGAATCCTACCGCGTGTTCCGCGTCGACACCCCCGGATCGCGCGAGCAACTTCTCGAAGCCGGCGCGCGCGCGCTCGCGAATCCGGTGATCGAGCACGTGCAGCTCGGCGACGAGCCGGTGCGCCGTCACGCCGAACCGCCGCAGCGCGCCGCCGCTCGTCGCGAGATCGGGCTCGCAGAGCTCGACGACGCGGGCCTGGCCCGACTCTCCTCCGCCATGGGACTCGCGCTCTCGGTCGAGGAGATGCGCGCCATTCGTTCGCACTTCGACGCGCAGGGCCGAGCGCCCACCGACGTCGAATTGGAAAGTTTCGCCCAAACTTGGAGCGAACACTGCAAGCACAAGACGCTGACCGGTCCGGTGCACTACCGGCTGCTCGACGACTCCGGCGCGCTGCTCGAAGAGCGACACTACGGCAATCTGCTCAAGGAAACCGTGTTCGCGGCGACCATGAAGCTTTCGCCGGAATGGTGCTGGAGCGTCTTCAAGGACAACGCCGGCGTGGTGGCGCTGACCGATGAGATCGGGATCGCGATCAAGGTCGAGACGCACAACCACCCGAGCGCCTTGGACCCGTACGGCGGCGCGGGCACCGGCGTCGGCGGCGTGATTCGCGACGTCCTCGGCACCGGACTCGGCGCGCGCCCGTTCGCGAACCTCGACGTCTTCTGCGTCGGGCCGCAGGGCACAGAGGCCGGCGAGCTCCCGCCCGGCACCATGCATCCGGACCGCGTGCTCGAAGGCGTGATCGCCGGCGTGCGCGACTACGGCAACCGCATGGGCATCCCGACCGTCGCCGGAACCGTGATTCGGCATCCGGGCTACGTCGCGAACCCGCTGGTCTATTGCGGTTGCGTCGGCGAGATTCCGCGCAGTGCGGTCGAGAAAGCGGCGCGGCCGGGCGACACGATCGTCGCCTTCGGCGGCCGCACCGGGCGGGACGGCATCCACGGCGCGACCTTCTCCTCCGAGGCCCTACACGAGGAGTCCGAGACGGCGGACGCCGCCGCTGTGCAGATCGGGGATCCGATCACAGAGAAGACCGTGCTCGACGTGCTGCTGATCGCGCGTGATCGCGGCTGTTTCCATGGCCTGACCGACTGCGGCGCGGGCGGTTTCTCCAGCGCCGTCGGGGAAATGGCGGAGCATTGCGGCGCCGAGGTCGATCTCGACCGGGCGCCGCTGAAGTACACGGGCCTCGCGCCGTGGGAGGTCTGGATCTCCGAGGCGCAGGAGCGCATGGTCGCCGCAGTACCGACCGCGAAGTTGGACGAACTCCAGTCACTCTGCACGCTGCACGAGGTGGAGTTGACGGTGCTCGGACGCTTCACCGACAGCGGCAGGCTGGTGCTGCGCTGGCACGGCGAAGTGCTCGGCGATCTCGATCTCGCTTTCCTTCACAGTGGGGTTCCGCAGCCGGAGCGCGCAGCGATCGCGGTACGACGCCTGCGCCCGGTCACCGCGTGGCCGGAGCCCGCGCCCGACGCCGCGCAACTGCTGTTGCGCGTGCTCGCGCATCCGCAAGTCGCAAGCAAAGAGAGCATCGTGCGCACCTATGACCACGAGGTGCAAGGCGCGACGGTGTTGAAGCCCTATCAGGGCGCGGAAGGCCGCGGCGCCGGGGACGGCGTGGTGATGAAACCCTTGTTCCACCGTCCCGAAGGCGTCGCTCTCGCCGTCGGCATTGCTCCGCGCATCTCGGAACTCGATGCGGAAATCGGCGCGCTGTGCGCCGTGGACGAAGCGATCCGCAACACCGTCGCCGCGGGCGGCAATCCCCACCGCACCGCCATCCTCGACAACTTCTGCTGGGGCGACTGCCGGAAGCCGGACCGCTTCGGCACCTTGGTGCAAGCCGCCCAAGCTTGTCATGACGCGGCCATCGCCTACGGCGCACCCTTCGTCAGCGGTAAAGACTCCTTGAACAACGAGTACCGCGTCGGCGGCGTGGAGCGGCCCATCCCTCCCACTTTGCTGATCACTGCGCTCGCCCACGTCGGCGATTGCGCGCGCACCGTCGGCACGCCCCTGCGCGGAGTAGGCAACCTGCTGATTCAGATCGGCCGCACCAGCGCTGACAGCGGTGGCGCCGTCGCTTCGGACCTCCTTGGTTTGCCGGATTCCGCGCCGGCCCGCCCGGACCTCGCCACTGCCCCCGCGCTCTTCGCCGCAGTGCATCACGCGATCGGCGAAGGCTCGATCGTGGCTTGTCACGATCTTTCCGAGGGCGGTCTAGCCGCCGCAGTGGCTGAGATGGTGATCGGAGCTTCTGGACTGGGCGCGCGCGTGGATGCAAGCCGCGCCGTTTGCGACGACGGCGTCCCGCTCACCGGCCGACTCTTCGCCGAAGGCCCAACGCGTTTTCTTGCGGAGGTGCCGATGGCGCGACTCGAAGACTTCGCGCTGAGCTTCCGCACTTTGGCCTGGGCCACGGTCGGTGAAGTGCTCGCTGAACCCATCCTCGAACTGCGCGAGGATGAGCACGTGCTCGCGCGCATCGATGCGGAAACGCTCGCAATCGCGAACGGGGTTCCTGGCTCTGGAAGTCCGGAGGCCGGCGCATGAAGCCGCGCGTCCTGCAACTCTTCGCCTCGGGCATCAACTGCGACCGCGAGTTGCGTTGGGCCTTCGAACAGGCCGGAGCCCGCGTCGAAGAACTGCACATGCGGGAACTGACCACGCGCCCGCAGGCACTGCGTGACTGCGACGTGTTCGCGATCCCCGGAGGCTTCACCTATGGCGACGACCTCGGCGCGGGCAAGGTGCTCGCCCTCGAGGTCGCCAAGTATTTGGGTGACGCTCTGCGTGAGCATCATGCGCGCGGCGGCGCCATCCTCGGCATCTGCAACGGATTTCAAGTCTTGGTGAAATCCGGCATGCTGCCTGGAGTCGACGGACTGCCGCCACTTTCGCTGACCTGGAATGGATCGCGGCACTTTGAATGCCGTTGGTCGCGCATGCGCGTCGAGGAGCCGCTCGCGCGCTTCATGGCGATCGGCACCGTGATCCCCGCCGTCTCCGCGCACGCGGAGGGCCGCATCGTCTTGCGTCACGGCGAAGCCGACGCGGAGCGGCTGATCCGAGCCGGAGTCGTCGCCCTGCGCTATTGCGACGGCAAGGGTCGCGTGCGCGCCGACTTTCCCCACTGCCCAAGCGGCAGCGCGGGCGCGATCGCAGGGCTGATCTCTCCGGACGGCCGCGTGCTCGGCTTCATGCCACACCCTGAGCGCAGCCTCTCGCGCCTGCACCTCCCTGATCGCGGCGCGGGCGCTTGGGGCGACGGATCCGAGACGCTGAGTTTCTTCCGTGCGCTGCTCGCTCCTTACGCCAGCGGCGTGCGTGCTTGAGATTCGGTACCCGGTCTGGATAGGATCCAGTTTCCTCGGTCTCCGGCCATGAAAACCCTCGCACAGCGTCTCATCTTCCCCGCCGCGCTCGCCGTGGCGGCGCTCGGCTCTTCCTGCGCGGTGCCTCTGCTCGTGGGAGCGGTCGGCGGCTTGGTGGGAGTGTGGGTCTACGACGACTTCTCGGACGATCGCGCCGAGATCATGCTGAACGGAGCGCCCGACCGCGTGTTCGCGGCCGCCGAATCCGTGATCAAGGCACGTTCCGACGTCGCGGACCTCAAGGTTGTGCACGGCTCCCAACGCATCACCTTCACAGACACGCGCACCAAATTGAAGTACGTCATCATGGTGATGATCGTCCCGGGGTCGCCGGACTATGCAACGCTTCGCGTCTACGCCGCCGAGATGGGCTTCCGCGGCCGTGCCGACGAAGCCAAGGCTCTCGCAGAAGCGATCGTCGCGCGCGTCTGATCAGCCCGCCGCTTCGGCGGCGGACTCACGCGCCGCGCTGCAGCGCATGCAACAGCCTTCGAGGCGCAGCGTGTGCTGCGTGATCGTGAACTGGTGCTTGGCTGCGACCTCATCCTGCAAGCGCTCGATCTCCTCGTTCAGGAACTCGATGATCTTGCCGCACTCCAGGCACACCATGTGATCGTGGTGGCGGTGCCCGAGGATGTGCTCATAAAGGGTCTGGCCGTGGCCACGATCGAGGGTGGCGAGGAAGGCTCCTTCCACCAGCAGACTGAGCGTGCGATACACCGTGGCCCGCGAAACCGACGCGTCCAGATTGCGCGCCCACGCGTACATGTCCTCGGCCGTGAAATGCTCGTGCGTGCCCCAGGCGAGTTCGAGGATCGCGCGACGCTGGCTGGTCATGCGCAGCGCGCGCCCGCGCAGGAAGGTCTCAAATCGCTTGAGGGCTTGAGCCGGTTGCATGGTGTCTTGGTCCTGCTTCAGGACATCCCGCTCGGCTCCGTGGCGCGGAGCGCGGAGAGGCCGATGTCCCGGCGGAACTGCATGCCCTCGAATCGGATCGCCGCGCAGGCCGCGTAGGCGCGGTTGCGTGCGTCGGCCGCGTCCTCGCCTACCGCCGTCACCGCGAGCACCCGGCCGCCGTTGCTCACCAATTTCCCGTCTCGAAGCGCGGTTCCGGAGTGGAAGACCTGCAGGGTGTCGGAAGTGGTGAGGTCATCGAGCCCTTCGATGAGATCGCCTTTCAGCGGCGCCTCGGGATATCCGCGTGCCGCCAGCACCACGCAGCAGGCGGGGCGCGGATCCCACTCGGGAGCTTCCAATTTGTCCAGCGTGTTGGTCGCGCACGCATACAAATAGGGAAGCAAATCGGAGCGCAGCCGCATCATCAGCACCTGGCACTCGGGGTCGCCGAAGCGCACGTTGTACTCCAGCACCTTGGGTCCGCCGGCGGTGAGTTTGAGGCCTGCGAACAGAACGCCCTGGAAACGATGGCCTTCGTGATTGAGGCCGTGCACGGTCGGCAGGAACACGTGCTTCTCGATCAAGGCGCGCGTGCGGTCGCTGATTTCCGGGTTGGGGCTGATCGCGCCCATGCCTCCGGTGTTCGGACCTTGCCCGCCGTCGAGCAGGGTCTTGTGATCCATGCACGACTCAAAAGGCGCGAAAGCGCGTCCGTCCGTGATGCAGAAGGCAGAGGCCTCGGGCCCCTCGAGAAACTCCTCGATCACCACGGTCGTGCCAGCGGCGCCGAAACGGCGGCCTTCGAGCATGCTGCGCACGGCATCGCGCGCCGCATGTCGATCCATGCAGATCACGACACCTTTCCCCGCGGCCAGGCCGCTAGCCTTCACCACGCAGGGATAACGGGCGCCGGAGTCCAGATAGGACTGCGCATGCGCGAGATGGACGAAGGTCCGGTGCGCGGCAGTCGGCACCCGATGGCGCACCAAGACTTCTTTACACCAAGCTTTGCTGCCCTCGAGTTCCGCAGCGGCGGCGCGCGGTCCGAAGGTCGGGATCTGATGCTCCGAGAGCAAGTCGGCGAGGCCGCCCACCAAGGGCACCTCCGGCCCGATCACGCAGAGTTCCACCTTCTGCTCGACCGCGAAGCGCACCAGCTCAGGCAGCGCATCGGCGGCGATCGGAACGTTCTCGCCGAACGCGGCCGTGCCAGGATTGCCCGGCGCGATCCACAGCTTCTCGCAGAGCGGCGACTGGGCGAGCTTCCAGGCGAGGGCGTGTTCGCGGCCACCGGAACCGACGAGAAGGAGCTTCATCCTGCAGGCTGGGGCGCGCGTCGTTGTGACGCAGCGCCGTCCGATTGTAAGTCAGCCAGCGCGAGTCGCACGATCTCGCTG
This sequence comes from Planctomycetota bacterium, assembly GCA_027623585.1. Classification (GTDB taxonomy): domain Bacteria; phylum Planctomycetota; class UBA1135; order UBA1135; family UBA1135; genus JAQBVK01. The sequence continues at coordinate 242 of JAQBVK010000046.1, read as the reverse complement.
GTGTTCTTGGAGAGCTCGGGCGTCCGCGCGATGCGTTCGAGCTGCTCACGCATGGCTCTCCCCCACGGCTCCGCGTAGCGCCGCCAGGCGGCGAGGGGTTGCGCCAAGCGCGCCGCGAGCCCTGGATTGAGCGGATCGATCTCGAGCAGCCGATCCGCCAACAGCGCATAGCCCTCACCGCCCGGCTGGTGGAAGGCGCCGAAGTTGCGCGCGAATCCGCGCAGCAGCGCCATCGCGCGATT
>JAQBVK010000045.1 GCA_027623585.1 Planctomycetota bacterium | reverse complement strand
GTAGAAGCCGGCACCGAACTCGAAGAGCGCGCGCCTCATCCGCCGCGTTCGAGTCGCAACAGGAACTCCTTGCGCCGCAGTCCGCCGCCGTACCCGCCCAGACCCCCGCCGGCGTTGATCACGCGGTGGCAAGGGATCACGATCGCGATCCGATTGCGCCCGTTCGCGGTGCCGACCGCGCGATGCGCGTTGGGCGAGCCGATCGCGTCGGCGATCTGCGCGTAGGAGCGCGTTTCGCCGTAGGGAATGCGCAACAGCGCCTGCCACACCGACTCCTGAAACGGAGTCCCGGGAAAGATCAGCGGAACGCTGAAGTCCTGCAACTTGCCGGCGAAGTACTCCGTGAGTTCGCGCTCGAGCAGACGAATGTGGGCATTTCGGCCGGGCACGGCGGGCAGTTCGAATCGCTTCTGCAAGGCGGCGATTTGTTGCTGCAAACGCGCCGGTTCTCCGAACTCGAGCAGACAGACGCCTGCGTCGGTCGCAGCGGTGACCAAGGGGCCTACGGCGCTCAACAGCCCGTGGAAAACGATGCGGTCGCGCCCGCGCGCGCGCGCGGGCGCGTCTCCGAAGGTGCGCGCGAAGGCGTCGCGAAATCCGCTGTGCGAACCGAAACCGCTGTCGAAGACGGCATCATCCACGCGACCGCCGCCGTTCAGAGCCTTGCGCCCTTCGTCGAGCCGGCGCGCGCGGGACCAAGCCGCGAAGGTCAAGCCGAAGCGCTTGCGAAACCAACGGCGCGCGGTGCTCGCGTCCACCCCGAAGCGGCGCAACGCGGCTTCATCCCACGCCCGATCCGGCGCGTGCTCCACCGCCTCCATCAACATGCGCGCCCACGCCGGCCGATCGTCCACGTCGGCCGGGCGGCAACGCTTGCAGGCGCGGAAGCCGGTGCCTTCGGCCTCGATCGGCGAGGCGTAGTAGGCGACGTTGCGCGGCTCGGGATGACGCGCCGGGCAGTGTGGGCGGCAGTAAATGCCAGTCGTGCGCACGGCCAAGAAGAACAATCCGTCGTACTCCGGGTCGCGCCGCTGCCAGGCGCGCTCCATCTCTCGCATCGGCGGCAAACTATGCATGAGCCCATCCCACGATACGCGGCGCGCGCCCGCCACCGATTTTCGGGCGCCGAATGTCCTTTATTGGATTTCTGGATCTGGTATTCTTATTTCATGATCCACCCCGTCATCGGCGACATCCTCCTCTCCGGCGCGCAGGCGATCGCGCACGGCATCGCCCCCAACGATCCCTTCGATCGCGGCCTCGCCCTCGCCTTGCGAACGCAGTGGCCGGCGATGCACAAGGACTACCACCACTGGGCGAACTCCCACCAGCCGAAGCCCGGCGAGGTGTGGGCATGGGGCGGCTTCGGCACGCGCTTTTACAACCTGCTCACGCAAGACGGCGGCTTCGAGCATGGGAAGAAGCCGGGACGGGCGACGGTGCGCAACGTGAACCATGCGCTCAAACGGCTGCATGAACTTGTCATCGAACACGAGATCACCAGCCTCGCGCTGCCGCGCCTCGCGACCGGGGTCGGAGCGCTCGATTGGGACGAAGTCATGCCGCTGATCCGCGTGCATCTCGGCGCGTTGGAGATTCCGGTCTACGTCTACGAGACTTATCACGCCGGACAGAAAGCCGTGGAACCGGGACTGCCGGTGAACGCCGCCTAATCGCGCGGCGACGGCTCCAATCTTCTCAGCAACACTTCCGCGGCGATGGTGCCGAAGGCGGCGGCGGCGTCAGCGGCGACGACCTCCTCGAGCATGCGTAAGCCAGTCGACTCGTCTCCGCTGAGAATCAGCCGGGCAGCGAGTCCGTAGGCGCGCGTCGCATGCTCGACGCTTCCAGCGGGATGGCCACGCATCAGCTCCGCTGCCGTGATGCGGCCGGCGTCGTAGAGCAGCAACTCGTGATAGGCGAAGTTCTCCAGGATCTCCATGCGATCGAGCTGCGGCTGCGGCAGGAATGCTTCGAATGCGGCTTTGCCTTGTTCGCGGAGGCTCAGGTGGAGCCAGGCCAGCACCGCGCAGAGCGTGTCGTCGTTAGTCGAGAGCACGAGCGCGCGACGCCAGGCCAGCTCGGCTTCGTGGAGTCGCCCTTCCAAGAGCAAGGCGAGCGCGAGGTGATACTCGACGTTTCCATGCAGAGTGCTCCGCGGAATTCCCGCCGCGTTCGGCATGCCGTCGGCTTCGACCTCGTCCTGGCGTCCGCGCGCGAGCTCGGAAGCGCGCTCCAGGTCCGCGATGGCGTCGCCAAAGCGCCGCAGACTGATGAATCGATGCCCGCGGTGACGCAGGAGCGCAATGCTGCCCGGATGCTGCTGCAGGCCGGCGGTGTAGATGCCGATCGCTTCCTCATAGCGCCCGAGGTAGGCCATGCGCCGCCCGTACCAGACGGTGAAATCCTCCCGCTCGGGATGGATGAGCCAGGCCGCGCGCGCTTCTGCAAGCCGCTCCTCGGCGCTCGGTGCGCGCAACTCGCGCAACCGAAGGCCGCGAAACCGCGCCGCGCCGTCGCGCGAAAGGTGTTGAAAGCCAATGCGGCCCGCGCGCGGGCGCTCTCGCAAGGACGAGGCGGCGCTGCCGTCATGACGCGGCACCGTGGCGGCCTGCGCGTCGAGGTCGGCGTCGAGCACCGGGCTGCCGTTGAGCCATACTTGCAGATGCGCACCGACCGCGCGGATGCGGCAACGGTTCCAACGCTCCGGCTGATAGAGCTGCTGCTCCGGAGCGAGCGCGCGATAAAGCCCTCCGGTCAACTCGGATGGCAGCGCCTCCGGCCGGTAGCGCAAGTCCACGAGTTGCAGCTCCAAGCCGTCGAACGCGGGATCCCCCGCCGGTGGCGCGCGCAGCGCCACGCCCGAGTTGCCGAGCATGGTGAGTAGAAACTCGAACTCCAACTCGAAGTCGGCATAGGACTGCTCGCTGATCAGCCACGATCCGCGCGCGCCGGCGGCAAGCAGTTCGCCGTCCACCACGCGCCATTCGGTACCGTCCGGCGCCGACTCCGCGAGATCGCTCCATGCGGTCAGGGACCAGCCCGCCGGCATCCCCTCATGGGGAAAGAGTTCCTGGCTTTGTGGACTAAGCGCGCAGGAAGCGAAGAGCGCGGCCGCGCAAGCGACGGCCCTCACTGCCCCGCCTCGCCTTCGAGCCAAAGCAACACGCGCGAACCCTCGCCGAATCGCTCGTCCACCAGCAGACCGTGTCCGATGCGCGCGAGATCCTCGGCGTGGACGCCGCTTCGGGAACGCTCATCCATGCCGAGCCTGCGCAGAAAGGCTTCGAGTCCCACCGAGGAATTCAGTTTGGCTCTCACGAACCAGCCAGGCACCACGAGTTGAACGAAGCGTTGGCGGTCGGCCTGCCAGACGAGGCCGTGCAGAGCTCGGATGCTCGGCGGCGAAGCGGATTCCAGTTCGCGATGGATGATCACGTCGCCGTGTTCCGGCATGTCGAAGTAGGCCGGGCCACCGCCGGCGCTCGCGAGTGCCGTCGCGAAGCGTTCTTCCGCGCCTGCCGCGTCGAGCCGCTCGACGTCGGTCCACGACCAGAGCATGCCGCCGAAGATGCCGAAGCCCAGCAACTGGATCACGACGATGGCGATCAGGACGCGCAGCCACCAGCGGCGCTTGCGAACCGGCGGCGGGGTTTCATTCATTGGGAAGACTTTCGTAGAAGTGAATCGCGTTGCCGTCAGGATCGTAGAGGCCGAACTCGCGCGTCCCCCACGCGGTCTCTCGGATCTCGCTGCCTTCCGGCATCGCTTGCCGCTTGACCAGCTCGGCGAGCAGAGCATTCAATTCCTGGACCAGGAAGCGAATGGAAGCGCGCTCGACGCGCGACCACTCCGCACCGTCGTGCCACTGGAGGTGGAGCCCCGCGCCGCCGCGGCGCAAGCCGGCGTAACGCGGCTCGTCCGGCTGGTCCACAAAGACGCCCTCGAAGCCAAGGCGTGCCGTGTAGAACACCAGCGCAGCACGCACGTCACGCACCGGCAGCACGGGTTGCACTTGCAGCGTCTGCGCCGCGCCGGACATGCGTCGTGGGCGCGACGCGAACTCGCCGCCGCAGTTCGGGCAGACTCCGGCCATGTCGCCGCCCACGCACTCTGCGCAGAACGTGCACTCGAAAGAGCAGACGTAGGCGACGCTGGAGTCGGGCGGCAGGGCAACGCCGCATCGTTCGCAGGCAGGTCGCATCTGCATGGCTCTAGTTCTACGCGCGCGCGTCCTCCTTGCCTGCCCCAGCGCGCGCCCCGGAGATCCAGAGCAACAGCGCCGGCATCTGGACCAAATGGAACAGACTGTTGGAGTCCAGACTGAACATCCACTCCAAGCGCGCACCACTCGCGCCCACCGCGCCGGCGGCAAGCGCGAGCCCACAGCCGGCGGCGAGCCGCCCCGAGCCTGGCATCGCAGCGGAACACGCGAGTCCGCACCAAGACAAGCCGGCTCCGATCAGGACCATCGCTTCGAAGGCGAGGAAGGGCAGAAAGGTGTCCGGGATGGCGCGCGACACGCTTGCGACGATCGCCGCAAGCGCCAGCAAGGGAATCCAAGCGCGGCGCGCGCGCGCGGCGCCGAAGCGATCGCGTACTGCGGCACCGGCAAAACAGGCAAGTGTCGCCGCGAGCGAGAAGTCGAGCGGCCACCACAACCCGGTGGCGGCGGAGTCGCTCCAGGTCCAGCCGTGCACCAGCGCGCCAAGACCGGAAGCGAGCGCCATCAGCGCGAACACGAAACGCCAATCGCGCCGCTTCACTCGCGCAACGCCGAGCAGCGCGAGCCCAGCCAACACCAAATCGGTGGCCGCCGAAGCGAGTTCGGCCGGATCGGCGTTCAGTTGCACGCGTGTTGCCCTAACACTTGGCCGTCTTCCGCTTCTTGCCCACGCGCCCCATCTTCTCGATCTTCTCGATCGTCCCGAGCGCAGACGGCACCGCGCAGGCGGTGTCTCCCATGTCGACTTCGACCGGTCCGAGCTTCTTGGCCGTGGCCTTGGCTTTGGCCAGCAGCGGCTTCACGTAACCGCCTGCCGCGATCACGAAACTGTTCATGCAGTAGCGCACGCGGTTCGGTGCTTTGCCGATTTCCTTCTCGACCCGCTTCAACAATTTCTCGATCTCCTTCAGATCGAGCTCCGCATCAGGCTGCAACATGAGGTGGCAGGCGTAGGTATTCCAGCCCGCCGCGGCGACGCCCTCTTTCTTCGCATCCATCCACGCGAGCGCGATCTCACGCGCCTGCGGGTTCTCGGAAGCGACCCACGGCACCGTGTATTCGCCCACCATTGCCCAATCCGCCTGCTTGGCCCAGGCATCGAGTTGCTTGCGGCTCATGAGCGCGCCGTCGGCGACGAGCCCGGCGAGGTACATCGCGTCTCCGTTGCCCGTGTCGTAGAGTTCGAGCGCGAGCGCCTGATTGCCCTTGAGCTTCTTCGCGATCACCTTGAGATCGGCGACCTTGACTCCATAGATGTCTTTCGGTGCACCATGGCGAACCAGGGTCTTCCGCGTTTGTTCGCTCCCCAGCTTCTTCAACAGAGACATGACTGCGAACACCTTCATGCTGCCTATTCTGTCACTCCCCTTGGGCTTTGCTCAAAATCTTGGCCACACGGCTTGCACCGTACCCGGCTCCGCGCCCAGAACGAGGTACTCGGCGTGCATGGTCGCCGTCGCGCAAGCATGGTTGGGCAGAATCCGCAGGCGCGTGCCGACCGGGAAGGCGGACAGGTCCCAGACCGCCTGATCGCGCCGACCGATCAAGCCGTGTTCCTGATTGGTCGCGAGCACCACAAGTTCGGGGAGCGGCGTGCCATCTTCGCTGCAGGCCATGCCATAGCCCTGATCGATCGCGTGGGTAGCCGTGCCGCGGTCGGCTGAGAGTGCGGTCCATCCGGCATCCACCACCAGGAGTCCGCGATCTGGTTGATGGCCGATCACCGTGGTCAGCACCGAGAGCGCGAGGTCGTCGAGCGAACACACGCCCAGTCCCACCATCACCAAGTCCATGAAGAGATGCACGCCGGCGCGCACTTCGGTGACGCCGCGAAAGTCCTGCCCGAAACTCGCGGTGGGTGTGGATCCGATGCTGACGATGGAGATCGCGTGGCCGGCCGCGCGCAGTCGTTCCGCGGCGAGCACAGCGGCATCCCGTTCGCGCTGCGCCATTGCGCGATGTTGCTCGGGGCTGCGACCCGCGTAGGAACCCCCCGCGTGCGTCAGCACACCCAGCAACATCCCCCCCCCTTCCACCAAGGCTGAAGCCGTGTCGAGGAGCGCCGCTCCGTCCGGAGCGACGCCGGCGCGGCAGCCATCGCTGTCCACTTCGATCAGCGCGGGAACGGCTCGGGCTTGCCGTCCCGCCGCCGCCACGGCGCGCGCGGTGGTTGGCGAATCCAAGATCAGCTTGAGGTCGGCGCCTCGTGCGCGCATCTCCTGCACCTGATCCAACTTCTGCGGTGCGATGCCAACCGCGTAGAGCAGGTCGCGCACGCCGTGGCGAAACAGCGCTTCGGCCTCGTGCAGGGTCGAAACCGTGGCGCGCTGCAAGGTGCCGCCGGCGGCGATGCGAAGCGCAGGCATGCACTTCGCGGTCTTCGCATGCAGTCGCAGCGGCACGCCATAGCCATTGAGCCTTTCGCTCAGACGCCGCGCATTTCGCTCCAATCGCGCGGGGTCGAGGAGCAACGCGGGTGTGGGCGCGGCGGCGAGTTGCGGGGAAGCGCCGAGCCGCGACACCGCGGAGGCTCGCAAGGCGCTCCGCTGCGCGCCGTTCGCGTCGAAATTATCCGGCGCGAGCCAACGCTCGAACTCCGCGCGCAGCGTCGGCCACTCCATGTCCAGGATCGAGAACCACGCAGTGTCGCGGTCGCGCCCTCGCACGTGCATGTGCTTGCGGAACAAGCCCTCGAACTGGAAGCCGAAACGCAGCGCCGCCGCCTTCGAGGCTTCGTTGGCGTCATCACACTTCCACTCGAAGCGCCGGTAGCCGAGGTCATCGAACGCGTGGCGCGCGTGCAGGAAGAAGGCTTCGGTGGCGAGCCGCGTGCGCGCGATGGACGGTCCCCAAACGATGAATCCGATCTCGATCACGCCGTGTTGCGGGGTGATCCGCATCAGCGACTGCCGGCCGCCGCAACAGCCGGTGGCGCGATCCACGACGGCGAAGAAGAGCGGATCTTCTACAGCCATTGCCCGGCGGATCCAGGACTCGGTTTCTTCGAGTTTCTTCGGCGGGGCCTCCGTCACCCAGAGCAGCCGGTCCGCGAATTCAGGGGCGGCCAGCACCGCATGAAAATCGGCCGCATGCTCTAGGCTGAGCGGTTCGAGCCGCACCCATCTCCCTTCGAGCTTGCGGCGCGGCGGTGTCGGTCGAGGCAGGGTCCTAGCGTCCACCTTGGCAGGGAGGATAGATCGGCCGCAGACCTCTCGCGGAAGACGCATCTTCGGCTGGGCTGATGGGATGCTCCTCCCCATGCTTTTGCTCCTCCCGGCCCTGACACAAGTCACCGAATACACCTCGCACGCCGCCTGGGACACCGCCGTCGGCGCTTCGCAGTGTGCCGACTTCACTGGTTACCCGAGCGGCACGGTCATCACCAACCAATACGCCGCGCTCGGCATGACCTTCACGCAAGCGAATGACTCCGTGCTCTTCTCCGGCGCGTTCGTCACCGATGGCGTCGGCGTGGCTTGCAACGGCGACATGGAGATCACTTTCTCCAGCCCGCAGCATGCGATCGGCTGTGACTTCCCTGGCGCGCTGCTGATCACGATCTACTCAGGCAACTCCTTGGTTTACACCAGCAGCCAGTTCGCCGGCTCCGGCTCGGGCTTCTTCGCGGGCCTGACTTCCACGGTCAGCTTCGACCGCGTCGTGATCGACGACTGGTTCGACGGCGCCGCCTACGTGGACAACGTTTGCATCTCGGGTGGCGGCCTGTTTTCCATCTCGAAGACCGGGACCTGCCCCGGACTGATCACGCTGACGACCACGGGCGGCACGGCGAACAGTCCCGTGGCCATGCTCTACGGCGCACCCGGATCCACCACGAAGCCGGGCGGCGTATGCGCTGGCACGACCGTTGCCTTGTCTAATCCGCGAATTGCGGTCGTGGTCGGATCGGATGGCGCCGGCTCAGCGAGTTTTTCCTTCAACGCGCCAGCGGGCGCGTGCGGCCGATCGGTGCAAGCGGTGGATCTGAGCACTTGCGGCACGAGCAACGTGATCACGCTCTAGCGAGTCCGGTCGCTTTACCTTGGGTCCACGCGCAGGGAGACTGCGCGCGGACCCATGCTTGCTCACGCCGTCTACTTCACTCTGCGCGACGCCTCCCCTGCGGGTGTGCGCGCCCTCGTGGCAGCCTGCCACCAGCACCTTTCCGGGCACGAGGGGCTGCTCCACTACTCGGCCGGCACGCGCGATGCCGGACTCGCGCGCGACGTGAACGATCGCGAGTTCGAGGTCGCGCTGATCACCGTGTTCGAGGACCGCGCTGCGCACGACCGTTATCAGACGCATCCGCGGCATCTGGCCTTCATCGCCGAGCAAGGCCCGAACTTCAAGCAGGTGCGCGTCTTCGACGCCGCGACCGCAAGCGCCTAGCCGGTTCAGCGCTTCCCTTGCTAGGGTGGAGGCATGCTCCTCACCGCCCTGCTCCTGCTCACTCCGAGCCAGTTCAACGAGTTCACGCTGCGCAGCCAGTGGGAAGCCGTGACGGGTTCGGTGCAGACGGCGGACTTCCAGGGCTTTCCGAGCGGCACCACGATCTCGGATCAGTACGTCCCCATCGGCATGGTCTTCACCCAGATCAACGAGATCGTGCGCGTTTCCGCGAACTACTCGCGTGACAATCACGGCGTGGACGGCAACGGCGACGTGGAGATCCGCTTCCTCACGCCGCAGAACGCGATCGGTTGCGACTTCCCGGGCAGCTTGCAAATCGATCTGTATTCCGGCCCGAATCTCATTTACAGCAGCAACATCTTCGGAGGCGTGGGCATCATCACCTTCGCCGGAATCGTTGCGCAGCAGAACTTCGATCGCGTCGTGATCTCCGACTGGACGGATTCCTTCGCCCACTTGGACGACGTTTCGATCGGCGCCGGCTTCCTGCTCGCGCAGACCGGCGGATGCCCGGGACCGGTGACCTTGGAAACTTTCGGCGGAACGCCGAGCGGGACCGTGGCGATCCTCTACGGTCTCCCTGGTTCGACCACCAAGCCGAGCGGCGTATGCGCTGGCACGGTGGTGTCGCTCTACAGCCCGAGGCTCGGCTTCCTGATCACCTCCAACGGCTCAGGCGCCGCCAGCTTCTCCTTCAATGCGCCGGGAGCCGCCTGCGGTCGCAGTTTGCAGGCGGTGGACATCACGAGTTGCCGCACCAGCAACACTCTCGTGCTCTGAGCCGGCGCGTTCAGGCCCAGGGGTTGTAACTGCCGATCGCCCAGACGTGGCCTTCGGGGTCGGCGATGACGCAGAAGCGGCCGCCGTGCTCCTGATCCACCGGCCCGCTGACCTCGCGTGCGCCGCGCGCAAGCGCCTTGGCGTGGACCGCGTCCACGTCGGGAACGACGAGATAACAACTCTGCGTCTCGGCGCCGCCGATCTCATCGGGCTGCTTCAAGAGCGCGCCGGACTCGTCAGGACGCACGGAACCGAGCATGATCATGCCGCCGCCGAGCGTGAGCTGGGCGTGCCGGACGTAATCGCCTTCGCCCGGCACCAGCAGGCGCACTTCAGCGCCCAGCACTTCCTCGAGCCAAGTGATGGCGGCGTGCGCATCGCGGTAGCGCAGCGTGGGAATGACGCGATTGACTCCGCTCACGCCTTGTGCTTGCCCAGTTTCGGTAGCAACTCCACGATCGGCTCCGCATCGGCGCGTTTGTCCGCGCCTTCGACCTTCTTCAAATAGGCGGCGACGCTTTTGTCGTTCTTGGTGGTCTTGACCTTCGCCGGTGCCATGCGCTCAGGATAGCAGGCACGCGCCGTGTCAAGGCTGACTGTTGCCGTTGTCCATGTCGGAGAGGATCCGCCAGCGCCCGTCGTCGTCGCGCCGCAGCGTCGGATGCCTACCAAGCCGTCTCGTAGTCGTGCAACACGCGCTCGAGTTCCTCCGGCAACGCGTCCGTGCCGCGCGACGCCGGGACCACGCAAGCCGTGCCGAGCATGCAAATGAGCAACAATCTGTTCATGATTTCACGCGTGCTCCGGCCATGCATCAATAACCGGCGGCCTTGTCCGCCACGTTGAGCAGAGGCTCGCCAGCGCCGAATCGCCTCAGATTCTCGCGCAGCAGAGCCGTGGCGCGCTCACCGGTCAGCTCCGCTGCACTTGCGACGTGCGGCGTGATCACGACGCCCGGCTCGCGCCACAGCGCGTGGCCGGGAGGCAGCGGCTCAGGCTCGGTCACGTCGAGGCAGGCTCCGCCGAGGTGGCCGGAGCGCAAGGCGTCGAGCAGGGCGGACGTGTCCACCACCTTGCCGCGCGCGACGTTGATCAGGATGGCGCCGGGCTTCATCGCTGCGATTGCCTCGGTGTTAAACAGGCCCTCGGTCTCCGCAGTCAGCGGAACCGCGATCGCGACGACGTCGGCCTCCGGAAGCATGGACATGAGATCTTCCGAACTGCCGAGCCTCGCGACGAAATCCGGGCCGGGGGCATCGCTGCGCCGCGTGGCGAGCACGTGCATGCCGAAGCCGGCGCCGCGCCGCGCGATCTCGGTACCGATGCCGCCGAGTCCCACCACAAGCAAAGTCTTGTCTTGCAACGCGAAGGCGCGATCACCGCTGCGCGTCCAACGCGCGGCATCCTGCTCCTTAGCGTAGAAGCGCAGATCACGCGTGAGCGTCAGCAGCATCGCGAAGGCATGATCCGCAATCGCCGGGCCGGACGCGCCTTGCTGGTTGCTGAGGACGATCCTCTCACTCTCCCGCAGTGCAGGCACGTCGAGATAGCGCTCCACGCCTGCGCTCATTGCTTGCACCCAGGCGAGATTTTCCGCGCGCGCGAGGAATTCCGGCGTCGCATAGTAAGCCTCTACGCCATGCGCCTCCGCGGCGCGCGCCAGCGCCTGCTCGCGCGAGAGTGCGGCCACGATGCGCACGCCAGGAGCCGACCGCTCCAGGTCCTCGAGTTCTTCCGCGGAGAGCTCGCTTGCGAAGTAGGTCCAACGCTCTCCCGGCGCGGGGGCCGGCAAGGCGGGGCGAGCATTGCGAAGGGATCCGACATCGGCGGCCGGCTCCTGAGCCGTCGTTTGGATCATCGCAATCCGTGGCGCCGCCACGGGTCCTGCACACGCGGCCACGAGACAGGTCAACGCAAAAGCAGCACCGCAGAAGCGCAGGGAACGCATGGTAGGAGGATAGCAAGCAGCGGGGTCCGCGAGGTTCAGCGGCGCATGCGTCGAACCCACCACATTTCCTCTACGTGCTCACGCAGCCAAGCCCAGAAGCGGATCGCCCGATCCACCCGATCGGACTTCGGTTCGAAGTCGCCTTCGAGGCTCAATCAAGGGCCTCGCGCATCCTTCCCAAGATACGCCAGGCTTCAATCGGCGGGAGGGCGTCGAGTTCGAGGCTTCGCAGTTCCGCGAGCAGGTCCGGCGCCTTCTCCTCGAGCAGATCGAAGAGGCTGGGTTGCGCAGGCGCTGCGGCGGTTTGCTGCGCGGTCGAGGGCTTGCCTTCGAGGATGCGACGAGAAAGGTCTTCTTCGTCTCGCTCCAAACGCGCGAGCACGGTGCGCGCGCGCTCCAGCACCGACGCGGGCAGACCCGCAAGTTGTCCGACGTGCACGCCGTAGGAACGATCGGTGCCGCCTTCTTCGATGCGGTGCAAAAACACCACCTTGCCGCCGTGTTCGCGCACCGCGACGTTCAAGTTGCAGGCCGACGGCAGGCTCGCGGCGAGATCGGTGAGTTGGTGATAGTGCGTGGCGAACAGGCAACGCGCTTTCGCGGTGTCGTGCATGTGCTCGGCCACTGCCCACGCGATCGCGAGTCCGTCGAAGGTGCTGGTGCCGCGGCCGACCTCGTCGAGCAGCACCAAGGAGCGTTCGGTGGCGTGGCGCAGAATCGTCGCGGTCTCGACCATCTCCACCATGAAGGTGCTCTGCCCGCGCGCGATGTCGTCGCCGCCGCCGAGCCGCGCAAACACGCGGTCGGCGGGCGCGAGACGAGCGAGCTTGGCAGGCACG